>NZ_MKJW01000076.1:0-65719 GCF_001942375.1 Kocuria sp. CNJ-770 | reverse complement strand
CTCGTGCGGACGTCGTGGCGGGCCACGCCTTGAGGAGGGGGCCCTCCCAGGGCCTTCATTCTAGGCAGGGCCACCGAGGGCGTCCAGAACGGGGCGGGCAGCGGGGGAGAGCGAAGACATGGGGGGATATCCTCCTCGTGCGGACGTCGTGGCGGGCCACGCCTTGAGGAGGGGGCCCTCCCAGGGCCTTCATTCTAGGCAGGGCCACCGACACCCCGGCCGGACGCGTCCGCCGCCGGGGCCGGTGTCGCGGCCGGGGCGGGGGCTACCGCTCACCGGCCTCCGCCGGGGGCAGCGCGGCCCGCATCACCTCGGCCAGGTGGACGCCGTCGGCGCCGGTGCCCTGGGCGATCTGGGTGCGGCAGGAGAAGCCGTCGGCGAGCACGATCGTCCCGTCGGCCGCGGCGCGGATCGCGGGGAACAGCTCCCGCTCGCCGAGGGTCTGCGAGACCTCGTAGTGGCCGGGCTCGAAGCCCCAGTTGCCGGCGAGGCCGCAGCAGCCGCCGCCGACCACGGCGGTGTCCACGCCCAGCTTCGCCAGCACCTCCAGCTCGGGCCCGTAGCCCAGCATGGAGTTCTGGTGGCAGTGCACCTGGCACACGGCCTCGGCGGGACCCGCCTCGGTGGCCAGCTCCCGGAAGGGCCACGGTCCGCCCTCGGCCAGGTGGCGGGCCGCGAACGCGCCGATCGTCGTCGTCAGCTCGGAGACGCGCCGGGCCCGGGCGTCGCCGGGAAGCAGCTCCGTGATCTCGTCCTGGAGCATCACCGTGCAGGAGGGCTCCAGGCCGATGATCGGGTACCCGGCCTCCAGCAGCGGCTCCATCACGTCGAGGGTGTCGCGCAGCACCTTCTGCGTCATGTCCAGCTGCCCGGTGGAGTGCCAGGTGAGCCCGCAGCAGACGTTGTCCATGGGCAGCAGCACCCGGTAGCCCATGGCCTCGAGCACCTCCACGGCGGCCTTGCCGGGGGCGTCGGCGGCGAAGTTCGTGAACGTGTCCGGCCACAGCACCACGGTGGGCCGGCCGTCGGCGTCGTCGCCGGGGCGGCGGGCGGCGGACCGGCCGCGGAACCACCGGGTGAGGGGCTGGTCGGCGAAGGAGATCATCCGCCGCTTCGGCTCGATCCCGCCCAGGCGCTTGGTCAGCTCCTCGACCGCCCGGTTCGACTCCAGCAGGTTGATCAGCCGGAAGGAGAAGGGCACCTTCTCCACGATCCGCATCAGCAGCGGCATCCAGCCCATCGTGAACTGGGCCATGGGCCGCCGGTCCCGGCCCAGGAAGGAGAGCAGGCCGTGCCGGTAGTGGTGGTGCAGGAACTCGGCCTTGTACGTGGCCATGTCCACGTTGACCGGGCACTCGGTGGCACAGGCCTTGCAGGACAGGCACAGGTCCAGGGCCTCGAGGGTCTCCTTCGACTTCCAGCCGTCCGTGATCGACTCCCCGCGCAGCATCTCGGCCAGGGACCGGGCGCGGCCCCTGGTCGAGTGCACCTCGTCGTGGGTGGCCTGGAAGGACGGGCACATGGCGCCCACGTCCGAGCGGCAGGAGCCCACGCCCACGCACCGGTTCACCGCACTGGAGAACGATCCGCCGTCGCGGGAGAACGCGTGCACCGGCGTGAGCTCGAACGTCCGCGCCCCGGGTCCGGGACGGATGCCCTGGTCGATGGGCTCGGGGTCCACGAGCACGCCCGGGTTGAAGAACCCGTCCGGGTCGAAGACGCGCTTGAACTCCGCGAACGCGGCCAGGGCCTCGGGGGAGTAGATGGTCGAGAGCAGCTCGGAGCGGGCGCGGCCGTCGCCGTGCTCCCCGGAGACCGAGCCGCCGTAGCGGTGGACCAGCGCCGCGGCGCGCTCGATGAACGTGCGGTAGGTCGCCATCCCGGCCTCGGTGCCGAAGTCGAAGGAGATGCGGATGTGCACGCAGCCCTCCCCGAAGTGCCCGAAGGGGATGCCGGTGAGGTCGAGCTCGTGCAGCAGGTCGTAGAGGTCGCGCAGGTACTCGCCCAGCCGCGCCGGCGGGACCGCGGAGTCCTCCCAGCCCGGCCAGGCCTCCCCGCCCTCGGGCAGGCGGGTCACGATGCCCGCCCCGGCCTCGCGGATCCGCCACAGCGCCTTGGCCTCGGCCGCACCGGAGACGGTCACGGAGTCCACGACGTTCTCGGGCACCAGACCCGGCAGCTCCCGCGCCCGGGCCTCGGCCTCCTCCAGGGTGTCGGCGCCCACCTCGCAGTAGAGCCAGCCGCCGCCGCGGGGCAGCTCGCCGCCGGCGCGCTCCTGGCCGGGGCGGGTGCGCAGGGCGTCGAGCAGGTCGGAGCCCATGCCCTCGATCGTGTACACCCCGGGCACCCGCAGCTTCGGGGCCGCCGTCGCCGCCTCGAACGCGTCCTGGAAGCCCAGCACGGCCAGCGCGGTGTGGGCCGGCTTGCGGACCAGGCGGACGGTGAGCTCGGTGATGATCCCGCAGGTGCCCTCCGTCCCGGCGAAGGCCTTGGCGGTGTCGAAGCCCTTCTCCCCGAGCAGGTAGTGCAGCCCGTACCCGGAGACCTGCCGGGGGAACTGGCCCAGCTCGGTGCGCAGGATGGCCAGGTGACGGTCCCGGATCCCGGTCAGCGCCCGGTCGATCCCCGGTTCGGAGGTCCCGCCCCGGTGCAGCTCGACCTCCCGGCCGTCGGCGAGCATGACCGTCAGCGAGACCAGGTTGTCCGCGGACGTGCCCCAGGCCACGGAGTGGGAGCCGCAGGCGTTGTTGGCGACCATCCCGCCGACCGTGGCCCGCGAGTGCGTCGAGGGGTCCGGCCCGTAGGTGAGGCCGAACTCGGAGGCCGCCGCGCGCAGCTGGTCGCAGATCACGCCCGGCTGGATCCTGGCGGTCATCGCCTCGGGGTCGATCGACAGGATCCGGTTGAAGTGCCGGGAGGTGTCGATGACCAGGCCCTCGCCGATCGCGTTGCCCGCCACCGACGTCCCGCCCCCGCGCGAGACCACCGGCCAGCCGCGCTCGTGCGCGAGCACCAGCAGCTCGCGGACCTCCTCCACGCTGCGCGGCTCGGCCACCGCCGCCGGCAGCCGGCGGTAGATCGACGCGTCGGAGACGTAGGCGGCGCGCGTCGTGAGGTCGTCACGGATCTCGGTCATGGGTCCACTTCCTGCGCGCCGGCGACGCCGGTCCGTCCGGGGGCTGGTCAGAGTCGGGGGTGCCGTCCCCGCGGGGACGGGCGGGTCACCACTCGGGGGCGATGGTGACCTCGGCGCCGTCGAGGTCCTCGGACCACTCGACCTGGCAGCTGAGCCGGGAGGTGTCGTGGCGGGTGTCGTCGAGCATGTCGAGGAGGTCCTCCTCCTCGTCGTTGATCTCGTTGGCCTTGGCGAAGGAGCCCTGGTCCAGGTAGGAGTGGCAGGTGGAGCAGGACGCGTTGCCGCCGCAGGTGGCGAGGATCGGGTACTTGTGGCGGGTGAGGGCCTCCATGAGGCTCTCGAAGTCCTTCCACTCGACGCCCTCGGTGCGGTTGCCCTCGCGGTCGATCACGGTGATGTTGATGCTGCTCACTTCGATGGCCTCCTCGGGGCGTGGTGGCCCCTGGTCTCGACGTCGGAAATCCCGCCGCCCATTGTACGGTCGCGCGGCGGGCGTCCCGGACGGGAGCGGGCTCAGCCGGCGGCCGGCAGCGGACGCACGGTCAGGGACTGCGCGACCTGGCCGAGGTAGCCGGCCTCGTCGTGCAGCGCGGACTCGGTGAGGCCCACCCCGGTGGGGCCGAAGGTGACGTGCGTGTCCAGGCCCACCCAGGCCGAGACGGGCTCCCGCACCAGGTGCACGCCGAGGTCCACGTTGGGGAAGGCCAGCTCGTCCGGACCGACCCGCACGGCGATGCCGTTGGCGGCGTCCACCGCGGCGAGGAACTGCGCCGTGGCGGAGACCTCCTCCCCGGCGACGACGGCGTGCGGCGCGCGCAGCCACATGGCGGCCCGGCCGGGCCGGTGCTCGCGCACGGTGCGGCCCTCCAGCGAGGCGATGTACCCGCCGGGCCACCGCCCCGTCATCGTCGTGGGCAGGGCATCCGCCACGGACGGCAGGGCCTCCTGGTGCGTCCCGGCGACCGCGGCGGTCCCGCCGCGGAGCAGCCGCCACACGCTGAGCCGGATGCAGGAGCGGCCGCCCTGGCTCATCGTCGCCTCGACCAGCTCGATGGTGCGGCCCGGGCGGACCACGCGCGTGGTCACCTCCACCTCGCCGCCGGGGATGAAGCCGAGGATGTCGTAGGAGAACCGCGAGGGCAGCAGATCCGCGCGGGGGTGGTCGACCTCCACCGCGTGGGCGAGCAGCCCGGAGGCGGCGCCCATGTGCTGCTCCGCCGCGTTCCACGCGCCCTGCGCGTGCAGGGTGGAGCGGAAGCGGGTGGCGTCCAGCCGCACGAAGTAGGCGTCCGGGTACTCCTCCCCGTCCGTTCCCAGGTGTCCTACTGCCTGTGCCGACGTCGTCATGCTGCGCCTCTTCCTCTCCCGCCCGCCGGACGGCGGGCTGTGACCGGCACCACGGTAGCCGGTGCCGGCCGGCCCGCCGGCGGCGCGAGGCGCGACCCCGCGGCGGCGGACGGCGGCCGGGCACGCAGAAGGGCCCCGCTCCCGGAGGAGTGGGGCCCTTCTCGACTGGCGGTGACGGAGGGATTTGAACCCTCGTTGGCTTTTACACCAAACATCATTTCGAGTGATGCACCTTCGGCCGCTCGGACACGTCACCAGCTCGCAGTACTGTACCGGCTGGCGCGCTCAAGCGCCAAAAGCCGCCGGTCCGGCGTCCTCGCGCCCGGCGCGCCGGTGCCCGGCGAAGAAGTCGAGGAGCAGCCGCGAGCACTCCTCCTGCAGGACGCCTCCGGTGACCTCCACCCAGTGGTTGAGCCGGCGCTCCCGGAGCACGTCGAGCACGGAGCCCGCGGCCCCGGCCTTGTCGTCCCACGCGCCGAGCACCACGCGGGGCACGCGGGCCAGGACGACCGCCCCGGCGCACATCGCGCACGGCTCGAGGGTCACCACGAGGGTGCAGCCGTCGAGCCGCCAGGCGCCCCGGGCGCGCGCCGCCTCCCGCAGGGCCAGGACCTCGGCGTGGGCGGTGGGGTCGCCGTCGGCCTCCCGGCGGTTGCGCCCGCGGCCGAGCACCGTCCCGTCCGGGGCGACGACGACGGCGCCGATCGGCACGTCCTGGGTCTCGAGGGCGGCGCGGGCCTCCGCGAGGGCCAGCCGCATCCACTCCTCGGCGCGGGCCTCGTCCCGGGTGCGCGGGGGCAGTGCCATCCTGGTCCTCTCCTGATCCTGTGCTGGTCCTCGCCCGGCGCTGCTCCGGACGGGGCCCGCGGGCCGGGGCGGGGCCCGGCGGGGGCCGCAGGACCCCGGTGGTAATTTTGGTGCATGCGAGTGACCGTTCTCGACCACCCTCTGGTGGCGCACAAACTGACCGTCCTCCGGGACAAGAACACCACCTCCCCGGTGTTCCGACTGCTCGTCGAGGAGCTCGTGACGCTGCTCGCGTACGAGGCCACCCGGGGCGTCCGCGTGGAACCGGTGGAGATCGACACGCCGGTCACCCGGACCACCGGCACCGGGCTGTCCAAGCCGCGGCCGCTCGTCGTGCCGATCCTGCGTGCGGGCCTGGGCATGCTCGAGGGCATGACCCGCCTGGTCCCCACGGCGGAGGTGGGCTTCCTGGGAATGGCCCGCAACGAGGACACCCTCGACATCATCACCTACGCCGAGCGACTGCCCGACGACCTCACCGGGCGCCAGGTCTTCGTCCTGGACCCGATGCTGGCCACGGGCGGCACGCTGCGCGAGGCGATCAAGTTCCTCTACCGCCGCGGCGCCGAGCAGATCACGTGCGTCTGCCTGCTCGCGGCGCCCGAAGGGCTGGCCGCCCTGGAGGAGGAGCTGGGGGACTCGGAGGTGAACATCGTCCTGGCCGCGAGGGACGAACGGCTCGACGAGAATGCGTACATCGTCCCGGGGCTCGGCGACGCTGGTGACCGCCTCTACGGCGTGGTGGACTGACCCCCGACCCGGAGATCCCGCGGATCCGCCGCCACAGAGGCCCGTCGACCCGATCGACGGGCCTCTGCCGTCACCGGACGCGTGTGTCCGGATACTGAGATGGACTGGTGAACGCATTCGGCGTCTTGACAATGGCGGCAGGTTATGCCTGTGACCTGTGTGACAGGGTGCCGACCGCCCGTAGTGCTGGCTTTCCGCGGTTTCGTCCCCTGCAGCGGGGCCGGAGGGGAGGTGAAGAGGGTTTATTTTGGTGGGCGGCCCGGACTGCTGTCCTGCGTGTCTCACATCCTGAGAAAGTGTCAGGATTATTACTTGCGAGTTCCCGGGGCCTGATGGACCATGAGATCAACGCCACTGTCAGGGATCTGTCAGCTTCGCGGGGACGGTCCCCGAGAAGTCCGAAGCCGGTGATCCGGGAGCTGGAAGTGGTGGGGTCGGTCCGAGGGGCGGAGCGGCCCGGGTGGACGGGAGACGTCCATCGCACGACGCAGAGACGAGGGGCACCAGATGCCAGGTACACCGGGATACGTGCACATTTCTCAGCGCACCCGCACGAGTGAGGCCCGCGGTGCCCGCCGTCCGGCCGCGGCTCCCGGGCAGGCGCCGGGCGCGCCCGCCGACTACCGCAGCCTCCGGAGCACGCTGGGGGCCATGCCGGCCGCGCCGGGGGAGCAGCCGCTGCCCACTCGTCTGGAGCGGGAGGCGGCGCCGCGGCCGCAGGTCCAGGAGAACGAGGCCCGCGGCTTCGTGATCTACGTGGGCCTCAACGAGGAGACCGCCGCGGCGAACGGCACCTCGCTGGTCAAGATGGTCCAGAGCATCCGGGCCTACGCCCAGCAGCTGGTCCCGGAGGCCGACTCCTACGCCGCCGTGGCCCTGGCCCCGGCGAACACCACCGGCAGCGACCTGGAGGTCGTCCGCAACGCCCTCGGCGACCCGACCTCCGGGACCGTGCGCCCGACCGCTCCCGCGGCGCCGGGGCCGCGCCCGAGACCAAGACCAACCAGTCCACCGGGGTGCTCATCGACCTCTCCCGGCGCGAGGTCTTCCTCGACGGCGGACTGCTCAACCTCACCTTCAAGGAGTTCGAGCTGCTGAACTACCTCGTGGAGAACGGCAGCCGCACCGTGGGCCGCCACGAGCTGCTGCACAGCCTGTGGCGGGACTCGGAGGAGGTGCCCAACGAGCGCACCATCGACGTGCACATCCGGCGCCTGCGCTCCAAGCTCGGCCGGCTCGCCAACACCGTGCGCACCGTCCGCGGTCAGGGCTACCGCTTCTACGAGCACCCCGAGGTCGTCGTGTGGGCGGCCCCCGAGTACTCCATCTGATTCCCGTCCGGTCCGTGCAGGCCCCGGTTCCTCCCCGCGGTGCGGGGGTGCCGGGGCCGCCCCACGCCGGAGGCACGTGGCATCATGAACCGATGACCCGCCACGACCGCAAGAAGCTCGTCCTCATGCGCCACGCGGAGGCGGAGCACCCGTGGGGTGTGACCGACCACGACCGCCCGCTGCACCGGAGCGGGGCGCAGGACGCCGCCGCGGCCGGCCACTGGCTGCTGGCGCAGGGCCACGTCCCGGACATGATCCTGTGCTCCAGCGCGCTGCGCGCCCGGCAGACCTGCACCTGGGTGTGCAGCGTCCTGGGCGACCTCGCCCCGACCGCCCGGCTCGACGAGTCGCTCTACGCAGCGCCGGACGCCCGGATCATCGCGGCCGTCAACCACGTGCCGGACACCGTGGAGTCCCTCCTGCTCATCGGCCACCTGCCCGGCCTGCGGGACGCCGCCCTGCGTCTGGCCACCCCGGACTCCGACTACGACGCCGTGATGGCCCTCGCCGACGGCTGTCCCACGTCCGGGCTCGCGGTCCTCGAGGTCCCCGGCTCCTGGGCGGAGCTGGACGGCGCCGCCGCGCGTCTCGTGGACTTCACCGTGCCGCGGCCCTCGCCCGGGGACCGGTGAGCGGCACGGCCGCAGCCCGGCCCACGTGAGCGGCACGGCCGAAGGTGCCCGTCCGCCGGACGGGCACCCTCGGTGGTCACATCACTGGCTCAGCTGCGGGAGCGGGGGTCCTAGTCCTCGTCCTGCTCGAAGAGGACCTTGACCCACTTCTTGTCGACCGTCTTGACCGTCTTGTCGGTCTTGTCGGTGTACTTGGCGTCGCGGTGGTACTTGTGCCAGTCGCCTCCGCCGGCCTTCTCCTTGGCGATGGAGGCGGCCTTCTTGAGCTCGACGTCGTCGTACTCCTTGGACTTCCACTCGCCGTGGTGGCGGTACTTCACGACCACGTCGACCTCGCCGTTCTTGCGCTCGTCCTCGTGGCTGTAGCCGCCCTCGTCGTGCCCGTTGCCGCCCCCCGCGTACGCCGGAGCCGAGAAGCCGCTCGCCACCAGCATGCCCGCCAGGGCTGCCCCGGCCAGAGTGTGCCGCAGATCCTTCATGGTGTTCCCCCTCGTGAATGAACCTGATTCCCCAAGGTGAATCAGGTGGGATCAGGCTAGGGACGGCACATTCATGTGCACAAGCGAAATTCACAAAGTTAAGAATTGCCGCTGCGAAGACCGAGAAAGAGGGCAGCGAGGCACGCGAGGTCACCCGGGCCGGGCGCTCCCGTCCCGGCGGGCCGGCGCGGACGTGCGGCGGTGGCCGGAGCCGACCGTGCACGATCCGAGCGACGCCGCAGGTCGGAATGGCCTTCCGTACGGGGGCGGGTCCTGGGCGGAAGGGACCGGCCGGTGCCGCCGGTCTCCTGGCGACAGTCCTGGGGTGCCGTCGGAGCGGGTGCCTGCCGGTGGCATTTCGCCGGGCGGATTACCTGTCGCACGGAACGTGCTGCCGCATTCCGTCAATAACGAGTGCAAATTCAGGAATTCGCAAAGAAAACTGAATTCTCGGCCGGTGGAATGCCGAACCTCCGGCTCGAAATGCACGAGAGCCCCCTTCGGCGGTGGTGCCGAAGGGGGCTCTCGTGGGTGGTGCGCCCGAAGGGATTCGAACCCCCAACCTTCTGATCCGTAGTC
This sequence comes from Kocuria sp. CNJ-770, assembly GCF_001942375.1. Taxonomy (NCBI): domain Bacteria; kingdom Bacillati; phylum Actinomycetota; class Actinomycetes; order Micrococcales; family Micrococcaceae; genus Kocuria; species Kocuria sp. CNJ-770. The sequence goes on along the minus strand of NZ_MKJW01000076.1, from coordinate 56,658 downwards.
AGATGCTCTATCCGTTGAGCTACAGGCGCATCGGCTTCCCGGCGTCACCGCCGTCCAAGCCGGGTACAACTCTACATGCGGGCCGCAGGAGCGCAAAATCGCCGGCCGCCCCGGTCCCCGGACCGCCGCGCGCGTAACCCTGCTGGGGCGGCCCCCGCCCTGACGATAGGATGAGCCCACATCACAGTAGAGACCGGCCGCCCATCTCCCTGCCGCTCACTGTGGGCCCGGTGCGACCGGGTCGTGTGTTCGACGGCGAGCACCACCACGAGAGCCCCGGGCGGTCGGCTGACGGCCTCAACGAGGAGACATGTCAATGGCTGACAACCCCACTGCAACGACGGAGACCACCGGGCTGAACGAGGCTGTGACGAGCGCGCTGGAGAACGCGCCCACCACCCACGCGCACCTTCTCGACTGGGTGCGCGAGACGGCGGAGCTGACCCAGCCGGACAGCATCCACTGGGTCGACGGCTCGGAGGAGGAGTGGAAGCGGCTCACCGACGAGCTGGTGGACGCCGGCACCTTCGTGCGCCTGGACGAGCAGAAGTTCCCCAACTCCTTCGCGGCCTTCTCCGACCCGGACGACGTCGCCCGCGTCGAGGAGCGCACCTTCATCTGCACCAAGACCGAGAAGGGCGCGGGTCCCACCAACAACTGGGAGGACCCGGAGGTGATGAAGGCGGCGCTGCGCAAGCGCTTCCGCGGCGCCATGCGCGGGCGGGCCATGTACGTCATCCCCTTCGTCATGGGCCACCTCGACGCCGCCCGGCCCAGCTACGGCGTGGAGATCACCGACTCCGCGTACGTGGTGTGCTCGATGCGCATCATGGCGACCATCGGCACCCCCGTGCTCGAGAAGCTGACCGCGCAGAACGGCTTCTTCGTCGAGTGCCTGCACTCCCTGGGCGCTCCGCTGGCCCCGGGCGAGGAGGACGTGCCCTGGCCCTGCAACCCGGCCAAGTACATCGTGCACTTCCCCGAGGACCGGTCCATCTGGTCCTTCGGCTCCGGCTACGGGGGCAACGCCCTGCTGGGCAAGAAGTGCTACGCCCTGCGGATCGCCTCGGCCATCGCCCACGACGAGGGCTGGCTGGCCGAGCACATGCTCATCCTCAAGGTCACGAACCCGCAGGGGGAGAGCCGCTTCATCTCCGCGGCGTTCCCCTCCGCGTGCGGCAAGACCAACTTCGCGATGCTCGAGCCCACGATCGAGGGCTGGAAGGCGGAGATGGTCGGCGACGACATCGCCTGGATCCGCTTCGGCAAGGACGGCCAGGCCCGCGTGACCAACCCGGAGGCCGGCCTCTTCGGGGTGGCCCCGGGCACCGGGTGGCCCACGAACCCCAACGCCATGCGCGCCATCGCCCGGGGCAACACGATCTTCACGAACGTGGCGCTCACCGACGACGGCGGCGTCTGGTGGGAGGGCATGACCGAGGAGGTCCCCGAACACCTGACCGACTGGAAGGGCCGCGAGTGGACCCCGGAGTCCGGCCGTCCGGCCGCGCACCCGAACTCCCGGTTCTGCACCCCGATCAAGCAGGTCGACATCCTGGCCCCCGAGTACGACGACCCCGAGGGCGTGCCGCTGTCCGCGATCGTCTTCGGCGGGCGCCGCAAGACCACGGTGCCGCTGGTCTCGCAGTCCTTCGGCTGGGAGCACGGCGTCTTCCAGGGCGCCACGCTCTCCTCGGAGACCACGGCCGCCGCCAAGGGCGCCGTGGGCGTGGTGCGCCGGGACCCGATGGCCATGCTTCCCTTCATCGGCTACAACGCCAACGACTACCTCGCCCACTGGGTCGAGATCGGCGAGCGCGTGGGCGAGGAGAACATGCCGAAGGTCTTCTACGTCAACTGGTTCCGCCGCACCCCGACCGGCGGGTTCGCCTGGCCGGGCTTCGGCGAGAACTCCCGGGTGGTCAAGTGGATCGCGGAGCGCCTCGACAGCACCGCCGGCGGGCAGGACACCCCGATCGGGACCGTGCCCACCCCGGAGGACCTGGACCTGACCGGTCTGGAGCTGGCCCCCGAGGACCTCGAGGCCGCCCTGAAGGTGGACCCCGAGGAGTGGAGGGCGGAGCTGCCCAGCATCGACGAGTGGTTCCACCGGCTGGGCCACGTGCCCGAGTCGATCCTGGAGCAGCGCGCGGGCCTGGAGGACCGTCTGCACCAGGCCTGAGCCGGTGGCCCGGGCGGCGCGGCCCGGGCTCTCGCACCCACGGAGGGGTCCCCGCACCGGGGGCCCCTCCTTCGTGCGTGGGAGAATGGGGGAGTTCCCGCGGACGGCCGGGAGCGCCGGGATCCGGGAAGGAGCCGCCATGAGGAACGGGAGGGGCCGGTCGTGCGGCTGACAGCATTCTCCGACATCGCCCTGCGGGTCCTGCTGCTGGCCGGGGGCGCCCCCGAGGGGGAGAGGCTCACCACCCGTGCCATCGCCGAGGGGGTCGGCGCGCCCTACCACCACGTGACCAAGACGGTCGGCCGGCTGAGCGGGCTCGGTCTGCTCGCCTCGAGCCGCGGGCGCACCGGCGGGGTGTCCATCACCTCCGCGGGGCTGGACGCCGGCGTGGGCACCCTGCTGCGCGAGCTCGAGGCCGGTTCGGCGATGGTCGCGTGCGAGGCCCCGGACGGGCACTGCCCCCTGGACCACGAGTGCCGGCTGCGCCGGGCGCTCGCGGACGCCCGGGAGGCCTTCTACCGGGCGCTCGACGACGTGCGGGTGCGCGATCTCGTGAGCGAGCGGCAGGTGGGGCCGGTGCTCCTGTCCATCGGGATGCGGCCCCCGGGGGAGCCGGAGGGCCGGCCGGCGGTCCCGGCGGCACCGGTTCCTTAATAAAGCATCTCAAATGCTATTTTCGGGGTGTCAGATACCGGCACCCCAGGAGGCAACGATGCTGTCCGAGAAGTCCCGCCCCGTCATCGAGCAGACCATCGGCGTGGTCGCCGAGCGGATCCCGTTCATCACCCCCGAGTTCTACCGCTCCATGTTCGCGGCGCGCCCGGATCTGCTCGACGGCATGTTCAGCAGGGCGAACCAGGAGAACGGGAGCCAGCCGCAGGCGCTCGCGGGCTCCATCGCGATGTTCGCGTCCTGGCTGCTGTCCCACCCGGAGGGCTACCCGGACGAGCTGCTCTCCCGCGTGGCGCACAAGCACGCGTCCCTGGGCGTGCTCCCGGAGCACTACCCGGTCGTCCACGAGCACCTGTTCGGTGCGATCGCCCGGGACCTCGGTGACGCGGCGACCCCCGAGGTGGTCGCCGCCTGGGACGAGGTGTACTGGCTGATGGCCGACGCCATGATCAGGATCGAGGAGGGGCTGTACGGGTCCCGGGCCAACGACGTCGTCGTCGCCCCGTTCCGCGTCGCCGCGAAGGAGCAGGCCGGGGTGGGCACCGTCGCCCTCACCCTCGAGCCGGCCGACGGCACCCCCATGACCCCCGCCGTGGCCGGGCAGTACGTGACGGTGCAGGTGCGGATGCCCGACGGCGTGCACCAGCCGCGCCAGTTCACCCTGGTGCCCGGTCCCGAGGGGACCCGCCGGATCGCCGTCCGCCTCGACGAGCGCGGTGAGGTCACCCCCGTGCTGCACCACGACGTCCGGGTGGGCGACGTCCTGCAGGTCTCCAACCCCTACGGCGACGTGGTGCTCCCGGAGGGGGACGGGCCGCTCGTGCTGGTCTCCGCCGGCATCGGGGTCACGCCCATGCTGGCGTTCCTGGACCGGCTCGTCCGCCAGGAGTCGCGGCGCGAGGTCCTGGTGCTGCACGCCGACCGCTCGGCCGCGACGTGGCCCCTGCGCGAGCTGCACGAGCTGCTCGTGGCCGAGCTGCCCGGTGCGCGTCTGGAGACCTGGATGGAGGCCCCCGGCGAGGGCGACCACGACGGGTTCATGGACCTGACCGGAGTGCGGCTCCCCTCCGGTGCCCAGGTGGTGCTGTGCGGTCCGCTGCCGTTCATGCGGGCGGCCCGCTCCGCCGCGGTCGCCCAGGGCGTGCCCGGGCGCAGCATCGCCTACGAGATCCTCGGCCCGGACCAGTGGATGCTGCACGACGACGCCCGCGAGGCCGCCGTCGCCTGAGCCCGTCCCGGCAGCACGGAGCCCCGCGGGACGCGCTGTCCCGCGGGGCTCCGTGCTGCCGGCCCCGGAAGGCCTGCGGGTCCCGCCGCGCTCAGGAGCGCACGAGCCCCAGCACCCGGTCCCGGACCCGCTCCATGGTCTCGACGTCCTTCGCCTCGACGTTGAGGCGCAGGAACGGTTCCGTGTTGGAGGGCCGCAGGTTGAACCACCAGCCCTCGTCCGGGCAGCTGAGCGTCGTCCCGTCCAGGGTCTCCACCACCACGTCCCGGTCCGCGAGGGCGTCCACGACGCGGCGGACGGCGCCCGCCTTGTCCTCGACCGTGGAGTTGACCTCCCCCGAGGCCGCGTACGGGTCGTACTGGTGCATCAGCTCGCTCAGCGGGCGCTCCTGCTCGCCCAGCGCCGCCAGCAGGTGCATCGCGGCGAGCATCCCGGTGTCCGCGTTGAAGAAGTCGCGGAAGTAGTAGTGGGCGGAGTGCTCGCCGCCGAACACCGCGGACTCCTGCGCCATCACGGCCTTGATGAACGAGTGGCCCACCCGGGTGCGCACCGGCCGGCCGCCGCGGGCGGTGACCAGCTCGGGGACGGCCCGGGAGGTGATGAGGTTGTGGATGATCACCGGCGTCTCGACGCCCTCCGCCCGGGCCCGCTCGATCTCCCGCTCGGCCACGAGCGCGGTGACGGCGGACGGGGAGACCGTCCCGCCCCGCTCGTCGACCACGAAGCAGCGGTCGGCGTCGCCGTCGAAGGCGATGCCTAGGTCCGCCCCGTGCTCCTGCACGGCGCGCTGGAGGTCCACGAGGTTCTCCGGCTCCAGCGGGTTGGCGGGGTGGTTGGGGAACGTGCCGTCCAGCTCGAAGTACAGGGGCACGATCTCCAGGGGAAGGGCCGGCAGGACCGCGTCGCCCAGCACGGCGGGAGTGGTCAGTCCGGCCATGCCGTTGCCGGCGTCGACCACCACCTTGAGCGGGCGCGTCCCGGAGAGGTCCACCAGGGAGCGCAGGTACTCCGCGTAGCCGGCCAGGACGTCCCGCTCGGTCACGGTGCCCGGAGCCGGGGCGGCCGGTATCCCGTCCTCGTCGAGGTAGCGCTGCGCCAGGTCGCGGATGTCGTAGAGCCCGGTCTCGGAGGAGACCGGCACGGCCCCGGCCTTCGACATCTTCATGCCGTTGTACGCGGCGGGGTTGTGGCTCGCCGTGAAGGTCACCCCGGCGGCGTCGAGGGTGCCGGAGGCGTAGTACAGCTCGTCGGTGGAGATCAGCCCGATCTTCAGCACGTCCGCGCCGCGGCGGACGGCGCCCTCGGCGAAGGCGTCCATGAACTCCGGGGAGGAGGGGCGCATGTCCCCTCCGACCAGGACCGTTCGGCCGGCGAGGTCCAGGACGTCCACGAACGCGGCTCCGGTGGCCCGGACGGTCTCCGCGGTGATGGACTCGCCCACGATGCCGCGGACGTCGTAGGCCTTGAACGAAGCTGAGAGATCGATAGTCACAAGCGCCGATCTTAGGCCACGACCGTCCCGGGTCGCCGCCGGACCGGCGGGTGGTCTGTGATTGGATGACGGGCATGGGTGAGATCCTCCGCATGCGCAATCCGGTCCAGCACTATGCCTGGGGCTCGCGCGAGGTGCTGGCCCGGCTCCGGGGCGAGCCCGTGCCGAGCCCCGAGCCCGAGGCCGAGCTGTGGGTGGGAGCGCACCCCTCCGCCCCGTCGGTGGTCCTGCTCGACGGCCGCGAGCGGCCGCTGGACCGGCTCGTGCAGGAGGATCCCGAGGGCTTCCTGCCCGCGTCGGCGCGCGGCGGCGAACTGCCCTACCTGCTGAAGATCCTGGCCATCGACGCCCCCCTGTCCATCCAGGTCCATCCCTCCCCGGAGCAGGCGGAGGAGGGCTACGAGCGCGAACAGCGGGCGGGGATCCCCCGGGACGACCCGCGGCGCAACTACAAGGACCGCTCGGCCAAGCCCGAGACCGTGGTGGCGCTCACGGAGGTGGAGCTGCTCACCGGGGTGCAGCCGGCGGAGCGGCTGCGGGCCACGGCCGACCGGCTCGGCCTGGCCTGGCTGCGCGCGGCCGCCGACGGCGAACGTCCCGTGCTGCCCCGGGTGCTCGCCCTCGACGACGACGCCGCCGCGGACGCCGTGGCGGAGACCGTCGCCGCGGCCCGCGCCGCCGGCCCGCAGGACCCGGTGGCCGCGCTGGTCCGGTACGTGCACGACCGCCACCCGGACGACCGCGGCCTGCTGGTGGCCGTGTGCATGCGGCACGTGCGCCTGGCCCCCGGCCAGGCCCTGCACACCCCGGCGGGACAGGTCCACGCCTACCTCTGCGGAACGGCCGTCGAGGTGATGAGCTCCTCGGACAACGTCCTGCGGGCGGGTCTGACCGGCAAGCACGTGGACGTGCCGGAGCTGCTGGCGGTGCTGGCCGAGGTGCAGTCCGACCCCGAGGTGGTGGAGCCCCCGGCCGACGAGCACGGCGCGCGCGTCTACCCGCTGTGGGACGAGCGGCTTTCACTGGTCGCCCACGAGCTCGTGCCGGGCCGCGCCGTGCCGTTCGAGCTGCGCGGGACCGCCGTGCTCCTGGCCGTCGGGGACCGCGCGGTGGTGCGCACCCCGGAGGCCGAGTGGACGCTGGGCGGCGGGGAGTCGCTGCTCCACCGGGGCGCCCCCACCGCCGTGGAGCTGTCCGGGGACGCCCGGGTCTTCACCGTCTCCTGCGGCTGAGGCCGGTCCCCGTCCGGGGTCACTAGACTGGGCCCACCGGCCCCGGAGCGCCCGGTGCCTGTTCTCCCCGGGAGACCCGCCATGAGCACCACCCCGTCCGACGGTCTGCGCGGCACCACCGCGCCGTGCCCGCGCTGCGGCGCCACGGGCTTCGAGCTCGTCTACGTCCAGATCATGCCCGACGACTGGGACACCGCGCGCGACGTCGAACTGGCGTCCCCGTCGATGATGCTGCCCGACGGGCGCGCCCCCGAGTTCTCCTGCCAGAACGGGGCCTGCCGCCACCTCTGGTGAGCCGGCGGACCCGCTCGTCCGGCTCAGCCGACCGGGGCCTGCGGGCCCTCGGTCATGCCCGGCGCGGCCGGGCCCTCGAACCGGGACATCTCCGGTCGCGGCCCGTAGTAGCGCCGCAGCCACCGGGAGAGCCCGTCGAGGCCGGGGAAGAGCACCCGTTCCGTCACGTTGGCCTGGTCCAGGTGGTCCCGGATCCGCCACTTGAGCCCCGCCGGGATGATCACCTTGCGGTAGAGCTCCGGGTGCTCGCCCAGCCAGTCGTGCAGGGAGGCGCTCGCCCCGGACATCGCGGAGAAGACGGCCGACTGGTTGACGATCCGCTCGTCCAGCGAGGGCGGCTCGAAGAACAGGGGCGCGGTCTGCGCGCCGCCGCTCACGCACCGGTCGAAGTCCTCGAGGGTGTAGGCGATCCGGCCGAGCATGCCGGTGGTGAACAGGCCCGCCTCGTGTGCGCGGATCTCGCGGCGCAGCTCGGCGGGGAGGAGCTCGTGGGCCGCGGCGTAGTCGACGCACCACACGGCGCCCGGGGCGTCGTAGCAGCGGGGGTCCGCGGTGGCGAAGTGCAGCGCCACGTAGGGGGAGTTCGTCCAGTCCAGCAGCCGGGTGGGCAGCCCGTGGTGCTGGGCCACGGACAGCCAGTTCCAGTCGGAGTCCCCCGGCGAGGTGTCCCGGGCGGCGTACTTGCGGAAGTTGCGCAGGATGTGGGACTCGATCCGGTCGCTGGCCCCGCCCCGGAGCCGGTACAGGCTGGTGTGCAGGTCGTGGTCGGCCAGCGCGTGCCCGCGGTAGACCACGTTGATCCGGAACTGCCCGCGGGAGGGCTGCCAGTCGCTGTGCGTGAGGGCGTCGATCAGCCCGTAGAGGTCGTCCTCGGCGATCTCGATGACCGGGTCCATGAACGGCGTCCCTGCCTCTCCGCGGGTCTCCCTCGACAGCGTGCGCTCCACCGTAGTGCGCGCCCGCCGTCCGGGGAAGACCCGCGGTCAGCGGAGGACCCGCGGTCCGGGACGGCCCCCGGACCGGGGCGGCTCAGTTCGCGAAGACGTCCTGCAGCCGGTCCTCGTCGGTCCACAGGGCCACGGAGTCGCCGCCGTTGTTGAGCACGGAGGCGGAGCGGCCGTTGTAGGAGGCGTCGTCGGTGTCGGTGCCGGGGCCGGTGTACACCCGCAGCTGCTCGCCCGGGGCCAGCTCGTAGCCGGCGCCCACGGACAGGACGTTGTTCGCCGCGTCGCGCAGGATCCAGCCGCTCACGTCCACGGTGCGGGGGCCGGTGTTGGTGAGCACCACGTGCTCACCGGTCCCGAACTGGACGTCGTCGCCGGGCACGTCGTTGACGGCGCCGGAGATCTCCACGCCGTGGTCGCCCGGGTAGGGGTCCAGGCCGTCGAGGAGGCGGTCGGTCTGGATCGGGAAGTCGCCGGTGACCATGTCCACCCCGAGCTCGAGCACGTGCTGGACGGCCTCCGGGGAGTTGACGGTGTACACGCCCAGGTCCAGGCCGGCGGCGTCGACGCGCGCGACGTCCTCCGCGTCCAGGGCGCGGTAGTTGGTGCCGACCGAGTCCACGAAACCCGCCCAGCGCTGGATCGTGGCCGCGTCGGGCACGGACCCGGTCAGCTGCTGGAGGGGGACCTCGGGCGCGAGACCGGCGAAGGTGCGGTTGGAGGCCTCGTCGAAGCCGATCACGGTGACCTTGCCGGCCGCCAGCAGCTTCGACCAGTCCTTGTCCTGCGCCAGGGCGTCGGCGACGACCTGTTCGATGCCCGGGGAGTTCCGCGGCGACTTGATCTCGATGTAGACCCCGGTGTTGACCGTGGCGACCTTCGCGGCGTCGTCGAGGTGGGGGATCCGCTCGCCGGCGAACCGCGGGCCGAAGTAGGACCCGGCGTCGAGCTGCTGCAGCTCCGCCCAGGTGAAGGAGGTGACCGGGTCGTTCTCCCGGCCCGGGAAGACCTCCGCCACGTCCGTGGTGCGCGCCGGGGTGTCGTCGTGGAAGAGGAACGGCACGCCGTCGGCGCTGAGCTGCACGTCGATCTCGAGGTAGTCCACGCCGGCGGCGCGGGCGTCCTTGAACGCGGAGACCGTGTTCACGGGCGCGGTGCCGGCGGCGCCGCGGTGGCCGATCACGAGCGGGCGGTCGGCGTCGGCGGGGGCCGCGACGGCCGGCGCCGCGACGGTCAGCACGGTCGCCGCGCCGAGGGCTCCGGCGGTCACGGCGCGCAGGACGGGAACGAGGGGATCGGACACGGGGGTGCTCCTTCGAGCTCGGGGACGGTGCCCCGCCAGTCCAGCCGGGCCGGGTGACGGCGTGGCCGACGCGAGGTGAAGCGCCGGTGATCTCCTGGCGTCCCGGGACCGGCCGGTACCGTGGGCGGCATGGACTCCGACACCCTGGTCAACCTGCTGCTGGTCCTGCTGTTCGTGGTGGTCGGGGGTGTCTTCGCCGGCACCGAGATGGCGATCGTGAGCCTGCGCGAGAGCCAGATCCGCCGGATCGAGCGCTCCGGGCGCAAGGGCGCCCGGACCGCGGCGCTCGTGCGCAACCCCAACCTGTTCCTCTCGGCGGTGCAGATCGGCGTGACGGTGGCCGGGTTCTTCTCCTCGGCCTACGGCGCCTCCACCATCGCCCCGGACCTCGCCCCGCTGATCGAGCGGGCCGGGCTCTCTGAGTCCGCCGCCCGGACCACCGCGCTGATCGGGATGACCCTGGTGATCGCCTACCTGTCCCTGGTCTTCGGGGAGCTCGTGCCCAAGCGCCTGGCCATGCAGCGCTCGGTGGCTTCACCCAGCTGCTGGCCCCGCCGCTGAACCTGTTCGCCAAGCTGATGCGCCCGGTCATCTGGCTGCTCTCGGCGTCCACGAACCTCGTGGTGCGGCTGGTCGGCGGGGACCCCCACGCCGTCGGGGAGGAGGTCTCGGCGGAGGAGATCCGCGACCTGGTGGTGGACACCCGGGGGATCGGGCCCGTCTCCCGCTCGATCCTCACGGACGTCTTCGAGGCCGGGGAGCGGCGCCTGGCCGAGGTCATGCGGCCCCGCCCCGACGTGCAGTTCCTCGACGGCACCCTGTCCATCACCGAGGCGTACCGCACGGCGCTGGGCCTGCCGCACTCCCGCTACCCGGTCACGGGCGCCACCGTGGACGACGTGCTCGGCTTCGTGCACATCCGCGACCTCGTGCAGGCCGACGCCGACGGTGACGGCGTGATCGAGGCCCCGCCCCGCACCCTGCGGGACGTGGTGCGGCCCATCCCCTTCCTGCCGGAGACCAACCACGTGCTGCGCACCCTCCAGGCGATGCGCAAGAACGGGCAGCACATCGGTCTCGTGGTCGACGAGTACGGCGGCACCGCGGGCATCGTGACCCTGGAGGACCTGGTCGAGGAGCTCGTGGGAGAGATCTACGACGAGTTCGACGCCGGGGTCCGGGAGCACGAGGACACGGTGCTGCGCTCGGGCGAGGCCGTGCTGGTCGACGGCGGGCTCATCATCCAGGAGGTGCCGGAGGAGACGGGACTCACCATCCCGGAGGGGCACTACGAGACCGTGGGCGGGTTCGTCATGGACCGGCTGGGCCGGGTGGCGCGCCCGGGCGACGCCGTGCAGGTGGACGGGTGCCGGCTCGAGGTCCTGGCCGTGGACCGCAGCCGGGTGGAGCGGGTCCGGATCACCCGGCTGCCGGACGACGGGCCGTCCTGACCGGGGCCCGCGCCCGGCGCGGACCCGGTGGGCTCAGTGCCCCCGGAAGGCCTCGGCCAGCCACCACGCCCCGCCGTCGGAGGCGATCTTCGCGTCGATCACCAGCGGGCGGTCCCGGGGCCCGTCCGCCCAGGCGCGCACGGCGGCGAGGTCCTCGACCGTGCGCACCACCACGCCCTCGGCGCCGAATCCGCGGCCGACCGCGGCGATGTCCACGTCGGGGAACACGACCGTGTCCAGCGGGACGTCACCGGCGCCCGGACCGGAGAAGTGGTGCACCTCCGCGCCGTAGGCGGCGTCGTCGTAGACCACGCAGACCAGCGGCAGGCCCAGCCGCACCGCCGTCTCGAGCTCCGCGACGCCCATGAGGAAGCCGCCGTCCCCGGTGCCCAGCACGGGCAGCCGGTGCGGCTGCGCCAGGGCCGCGCCGATCGCGGTGGCCAGGCCCAGGCCCACCGACTGGAAGGCCTGGGTGAAGCAGAACCCGCGCTCGTCCGGCACGGAGAGGTACTGGCTGGGGTAGCCCATGAAGTTGCCGCTGTCGACCGCCACGACCCGCTCGGCGGGCAGCAGCGCGTCCAGCTCGCGGGAGAGCACCCGCGGGTCGATCCGCTCGCCCGTGGAGAGGTCCTCGAACGGCACGTCCCGCCAGCGCCCCTCCCGGGCGATCCGTGCCGCCAGCTCCGGGGTGCGCCAGGACGACGACGCCGCGGGCGCGCCCTCCAGCGCGGCCAGGACGTCGCGGGCGGTCTGCCCGCACTCGCCCACGACCCCGAGCTCCAGCGGGCGGTCCACGGGCCGGTGCGCTCCCAGCGCGGTCTCCTCGAGGTCGACCTGCACCACGGCGGCCTGCGGGCCGAGCAGCCGTCCGTGCCGGGTGGTCCACATGTTCAGGGCGCAGCCCCAGCCCACCACGAGGTCGGCCGCGCCGATCAGCTCCGCGGCCAGCGGCGTGGAGAAGCCGCCGGAGATGCCGAGGTCGAACTCCTCGCCGGCGAACAGGCCCCTGGCCACCGCGGAGGTCGCCAGCAGCGCGCCCGTGCGCTCGGCCAGGGCGGCCAGCTCGGCCCGCGCCCCGCGCGCCCCGCGGCCGGCCACGAACACCGGCCGCCGGGCGGCGGCCAGCAGCGCGGCGAGCCGGCCGGCGTCGTCGCCGTGCGGGCGCACCCGCGGGGCGGGCGGGAGCACGGGGACCTCGGAGGTCTCCGGCGCGGCGGCGGCCTGGACGTCGAGGGGCACGCTGAGCACCACGGTGCGGCGGTCGTTGCGGGCGCGGCGGAAGGCCCGGACGACGTCGGCCACGGCGCTCGCGGGGGAGTGCACCCGTTCGGCCACCGCGCCCACGGACCGGGCGAGGCCGTCCTGGTCGACCCGGAAGTTCGAGTGCACGGCCGAGGCCTGGGCGTCGGCGGTGAGCACGACCAGCGGCGTGCGGGACTTGGCGGCCTCCCCGATCCCGGTCACCGCGTTGGTCAGCCCGCAGCCCTGGTGGGTGCTCAGCACCGCGACGCGCCCGCTGGTGCGGGCCCAGGCGTCGGCCATGGTCGCGGCCCCGCCCTCGTGCCGGGCCGCGGTGAACGGCACGCCCGCCGCGATCAGCGCGTTGGTCAGGTGGAAGTTGCCGCTGCCGACCACGCCGAAGACGTGTCCGGCCCCCAGCTCGGCGAGCGTGCGGCCCACGAGCTGGGCGACGGTGCCGGTCACGCCCCGGCCCGCTCGACGAGGGCGAGCACCCGGGCGGGGCTGCCGGTGCCGCCCACCACCGGCAGCGGGGCCACGACCAGCTGGGCGCCGAGGACCGGCAGCCGGTCGAGGCCGCGCAACGACGTCAGCCCGTACTTGTCGGCGCCGAGCAGGTGGTGGTGGGCGGGGAAGGGCGGGTCGAACCCGCCCGCGACGCCGGCGTCGATGCCGACGGTCTCCACTCCGAACCCGCTGACGTGCGGGTGCGCGGCCAGCCACTGCGCGGCCGCCACGGAGGGCCCCGGCGCGTGCAGGCCGTGCTCGTCGGCGTTGAGGAACCGCGTGGGGTCCTCCCCGCGCGCGGACCAGCCGGTGCGCAGCAGCACCCAGCAGTTCCGCGGGAACCGCCCGTGCTCGGCCTCCCACCGCTCCAGGTGCTCGGGCTCGAGCAGGGCGTCGGCGTCCGCCTCGGCCTCCGCGGTGAAGTCCACCACCGCGGCGGGCCCGACGAGCCGGGCCGGCTCGATCCGGTCCACCGACTTCCCGTGCCGGCCCGTGATCCAGTGGACGGGGGCGTCCAGGTGCGTGCCGGCGTGCTCGCCCAGCCGCAGGTCGTTCCACGCCCAGCCCGGCCCGGCGTCGTCGAAGGCGCTCACGGGGGTCATGGACAGGCCCACCGTGTTGGCGAAGGGCGCGGGCAGCTGCAGGATCGGCGTCTCCGGCGTCAGCGGCGTGGTGAGGTCGACGACCTCCACCGTCCCGGCGGCCAGCGCCGCGCCCAGTTCGGTCAGGACGTGCATGGGACGGTCCTCCTCCGCCCCCAGCGGGGGCCCTCTGCGCCCGTGGCCTCCGTCGCGGGCCCGGTGCCCTCGCCATGGTGCGGTCCCCGCCATTGTGCCCCGCCCGGGCCGGCCCGGGCACCCGGCCCGGGCACCTGCTCCGGGCCGGCCGGGAATCGGGCACGAAAAGTTGTGCTATCCATGGCCGCCGATGCGGCGCATCCTGGAAGGACGAAGAGGCCGCCGCCGCCGGCCCGGTCTCGTGGACATCCCCAGGAGGATCAGCCATGGCCACCACCGAGTTCGTTCCCGTCTCCGACTGCAGCGTGGGGCAGTGCTCCTACAACCACGACCACGAGTGCACCGCCCACGCCATCACCGTCGCCGGGTCCTCCGGCCACGCCCACTGCGGGACCTTCATCCCGCTGGGCAAGGAGGGCGGTCTGCCCACCGTCCACGCCGAGGTCGGCGCCTGCCAGCGGGCCGAGTGCGTGCACAACTCCCACCTGATGTGCACCGCCCACGACGTGAAGATCGGGGCGGGTGCGGACGAGGCCGACTGCCTCACCTACCAGGCCGCCTGAGCCCGTCCGCCCGACGCCACCCCCTGGTCCCGGCAGCCTGCCGGACCAGGGGGTGGCGCCGTCCCCGGGCCGTGGCGTTCCGCGCCCCGGGGCGGCCTCGCGTCGGTGCCCGGGGACGGTGCCGCCCCGGACGCCGGGCGCTCAGGGGCAGGCCCCGGTGCGCCCGGCGGGGGACAATGGAGGTGTCCGAACGGAGACCACCGACGACGAGAGGACGGTACGGCCATGGACGAGGAGATCCGGCTCAGCGGAGCCGACCACCCGCACGTGCAGATCCCACGGCTCGGGGAGCTCGATGCGATCTGGGCGCGGCGGATCGTCCTGGCCGCCGTGCTCAGCCTGGTCGTCGGCCTGCTGGGCGGCATCGCCGCGGCGCTGCTGCTCGGTCCGGACGGCCTGCTCGGCCCGGCGCAGTGGGGGCTCCTGGCCGGTGGCGCGGCCCTGCTGCTCAGCGGCGTCGTCCTGTCCCTGGTCCGCGCGGACGACGCCCCCCGCAACGACCTGATGGACGCCCGCGCCCGGGCGAGCAAGGGACTGCGGATGTCGGTGCGCCGGGGTGCGATCCCGCAGGACCCGGTGCTGCGGGAGATGCAGGACTACATGGCGGTGGAGATGGTGCAGTACGCCTGGCCGATCGCGCTCGCCGTGCCCGGCATGGCGCTGGTGGTCTGGGCGATCTTCGTGCCGGCGCCCGTCGTGGTCGTGGCGCTGCTCCTGGTGCTGGTGTGGGCCGCGATCCGGGTCAACGGGACCGTGGTGGGCCGGCGCTACTACGGGCTGCGGGGCCTGCGCTGACCGGCGGTCCCGCTCCCGCCGGTCCGGTCCGCCGGCTCAGCGCCGCGGGAGGCGGAGGAGCTCCACGTCGGTGAGCCGGCCACCGGCGGCGACGGCCGTGACGTAGGTGCAGTACGGCTGCCGCCGCCGGTCGGTGGGGGAGCCCGGGTTGAGCAGCCGCATCCCTCGGGGGGTCGTGCTGTCCCACGGGATGTGGCTGTGGCCGAAGACCAGGACGTCGAGACCGGGATGGGTCCGGTCCATGCGGGCCTCCCGGCCGGCCGCGGCCCCGGTCTCGTGGACCATGCCGAGGCGCACGCCTTCGATCGTCTCGCGGGCCACCTCCGGCATCCGCTCGCGCAGCTCGGGGCCGTCGTTGTTGCCCCACACTCCCACCAGCCGCGCGGCCCGCTCCCGGAGCCGCTCGAAGGTGGCGAGGTCGACCCAGTCGCCCGCGTGCAGGACCACGTCGGCCTCGTCCACCGCCCGCCACACCGGCTCCGGCAGGTCGCGGGCCCGTTTGGGGACGTGCGTGTCGGCGAGCAGCAGGAGTTTCACCATGCGCTCAGCCTCGCACGGGCAGCGGGTCGCCGTCGCGCCGCACCCGTTCCACCAGGCGGGCCGCGAGCCAGGAGAGGACGAAGAACGCGAGCACGCCGATGCCGAGGACGTTCAAATCCACGGCGGCGACCGCGGCCAGCGGGCCGCCCGCCGGCCGCAGGAGCTCCGCGGCCACGGACAGCAGGCCGGTGCCGCCGATCACGAAGGCGATGGCGACCGAGACGGTGGTGACCGTGAGGTTGTACTCCAGCGTGCGGTGGGCGTCCACGCCGGCCCACCCGTAGACCCGGTGCATGAGGATGCCGTCGGCGCTGTCGAACAGGGTCATGCCCGCGGTGAAGAGCACCGGCAGCACCAGCACGGCGTACCACGGCAGGTCCGGGGCGAGCCGCCCGCCACGACGAACAGGCCGATCGATGCGGCGGTGTCGAGGCCGAGTCCGAACAGGAGGCCGACCGGGTACATCCGCGCCGGCCGGTCGACCACGCGGGTCACGGGGTGCAGCAGGCGGTGCAGCAGCCCGCGCCCGTCGACGTGGGCGTCCAGCTCCGCGGGGCCCAGGGCGCCGGCCCGGGCCGAGCTGTGGGCGCGGCGCAGGCGCAGCAGCACGGCCAGGTTGAGGAGCCCCGCGGTGAGCAGGAACAGCCCGGACACGGTGCCGCCCCAGAGGCCCGCGGCCCGGCGCAGCCCGGAGCCCTCGTCCGCGAGACCGCCGGCGAACACCTCGACGCCCAGCGCCAGCAGCAGCACGGACAGCAGGACCACGGAGGAGTGGCCCAGCGCGAACCAGAAGCCGGTGGCCGCGGACTCCCGGCCACGGGCCATGAGGGCCCGGGTGGCGTTGTCGATCGCGGCGATGTGGTCGGCGTCGAACGCGTGCCGGACCCCGAGGGCGTAGGCGCTGAGGCCGAGCCCCAAGAGCAGCCCGTCCCCGCCGGGCCCGGCGCCCGCTGCCAGGCCCAGCAGGGCGCCCCAGCCGATGAGGTGCAGGAGGACGACGGCGGCGCCGATCGCCGGCACGGCCCGCCGACCGGCGCGGGACGGGCGGGGGGAGCGGAACGGGGGCGAGGTGCGGGTGGAGCTCTCGGGAGGCCTTTCACGGGGCGGTGGGCGTCGGGTGCTCGATCCGGTGGCCGAGGGCAGGGCGCGGGGACCTGGCGCCCGCCGCCGGTCCCCGGCCCGGTCACCGCTCGAGCGGGACGCCCGACCGCTCGGCCTCGTCGAACATCGCGTCGATGTGCACGGCGTCCCTGCCGGCGCGCTCCAGCAGGGAGGCGGCCACCCCGGAGCGGTAGCCGGAGCCGCAGTGCACCCACAGCCTCCCCGCGGGCAGCTCGCCCAGGCGGGGCAGCAGCTCGTGCAGCGGGATGTTGATTGCGCCCGGGATGTGCGAGTCCTGGTACTCGTCCGCGCGGCGGACGTCCAGGATCGGCTCGTCGGCCGGACGGTCGGCGAGCACGTCCTGCCAGCCCACCCGCGGGTAGGAGGACACGGCCGCCCCGGGGGCGAGCCGCCGCGGGTCCTCGCCCAGCGCCGCGTCGGGGGAGTCGATGCCGATCCGGGACAGGTCGCGGATCGCGTTCTCGACGTCCTCGCGGGAGCCCACCAGGGTCAGCTGCCGGTCGTAGGGGAAGACCCAGCCCAGGAAGGTGGTGAAGCTGGAGCCGTCGCCGTACTCGAAGCTGACCGTGCCCCTGAGATGGCCGGCGGAGTACGCCACGCGGTGGCGCAGGTCCACGACCCACTCGCCGGCCGCCAGGCGCGCCCGGAGCTCCTTCGGGGCCAGGGACTCCGGCACGGACAGGTCGGCGGCGGAGGGTCCGGCGGCGTTGGCCGGACCCATGTGCACGTAGTAGTTCGGGTACGCGGTGAGATTGGCGATCAGCTCCGTGACGAAGTGCTCCTCGTCGGGATCGGTGAACACGTGGTTCGTCTCGAGCTGCTCGCCCATCGTGGACCCGGAGGCCCCGGTGGCCGGTCCGGAGGAGCAGAAGGAGCCGAATCCGTGGGTCGGGTACAGGGCGGCCTCCGCCCCGGCCTCCTGCGCCAGGCGCCGTGCCGAGGCGTACTGGTCGTGGGCCAGGCCCACCGTGTGCTCCCGGCCGAGCAGGTCCGTGCGGCCCACGGAGCCGTAGAGGACGCTGCCGCCGGAGAACACGGCCTGTTCCTCCCCGTGCTCCACCACGAAGGAGAGGTGGTGGTGGGTGTGCCCGGGGGTGGCCACGGCCTTGACGGTCATTCCCCCGACCCGGACGGTCTCGCCGTCGGTGATCGGGGTGCGCTCGAAGGAGACGTCGTCGGCGGCGTTCACGAGGTACGCGGCCCCGTGCTTCTGGGCGTAGACGTAGCCGCCGGTGACGTAGTCGTTGTGGATGTGCGTCTCGGCCACGTGGGTGACCCGTACCCCGGCCTTCTCGGCCGCGGCCTCGACCCGGTCGATGTCGCGCTGGGCGTCGACGACGAGAGCGACCGTGCCGTCGTGCACGAGGTAGCTGCGGTCGCCGAGCTGGGGGGTGTCGATGACGGTGATGTCCATGGTGCGTTCCTCCTGGTGTCGTGCGGCGCGGGGCCCGACACCTGCGCGGTGTCGGCGCCGGCCGCGGCCTCGGTGCGGGTGCCGTCCCGGACGGCGGCCGGGTGGCGCCCGGATGCCGGTCCGGCCGGTGGCGGTGCGGCCGGGCTCAGGCCCGCGCGGACTGCCCGCCGGTGGTCCCGGCGGCGGACCGCCGGGCGGCGAGCTGGGCGTGGACCTGTGTCATGTCCAGGTCCCGCACCGCGGTGACGACCTGCTCGAGTCCGGCGGCCGGCAGCGCGCCGGGCTGGGAGAAGACGAGCACGCCCTCCCGGAAGGCCATCAGGGTCGGGATGGAGCTGATGCCGGCGGCGGCGGACAGGCGCTGCTCGGCCTCGGTGTCGACCTTGGCGAACACCACGTCCGGGTGCTTCGCCGAGGCGGTCTCGTAGGTGGGGGCGAACATGCGGCACGGGCCGCACCAGGACGCCCAGAAGTCCACGAGGACGATGTCGTGCTGCTTGATGGTGGAGGCGAAGTCGGCTTCGGTGAGGTCGATGGTGGCCATGGGATTCTCCTTGTCGGTGCTCGGGCTTGTCGGTGGGATGTCGGTGGTCGGGGGCTCGGTGGGTTGCCGGTGCTCCGGGGTGCCAGGGGGCGGCCGGGCGGCGCGGCCCGGGCGCGGTGCGGCGCGGGTCAGGCGGTGAGGGGGTGCGCAGCGGGCACCGGGGCACCGCGAACCAGCACACCGCGGCCGCCACGCCGGCCGCCGCGGCGGTGACCCCGACGACGGCCCCGGCGGCGCCGGGCAGTTCCTGGACCAGGACGAGGACGCCCATGGCCAGGACGAAGACGCCGAAGCCCTGCCGCAGGGCGGCCTCGGGGATGCGCCCGGCGAGCCGGGCGCCCGCGAACGAGCCCAGGACGGCGGCGACGGTCACGGCCCCGACCAGGCCCCAGTCCAGGGAGACCGTGGTGAGGTAGCCGCCGAGGCCGGCGAAGGACTTCATGGCGATGACGACCAGGGAGGTGCCGACGGCCACGGGCATGGACAGACCGCCGAGCAGGGCCAGGGCCGGGACGACGAGGAAGCCGCCGCCGGCCCCCACCAGGCCGGTGACCAGGCCCACGACCAGGCCCTCGGCGACGACCTTCAGGACGGGCAGCTCGCCGTCGTGGGCGCCGGCGGGCCCGTTCCTCCGACCGCGGAGCATGGCCAGGGAGGTCGCGACCATCATCAGGGCGAAGGCGATCATCAGCACGGCGCCGGGGATGCGTCCGCCGAGCAGGCCGCCGGCGAACGCTCCGGCCATGCCGGCGGCGCCGAAGACCAGGCCGGTGCGCCACTTCACGCGGCCGTTGCGGGCGTGGTGGACGGCGCCGACGGCCGAGGTCACCCCGACCACGAAGAGCGAGGCCGCGATGGCCTCCTTGGGGTCCAGGCCGGTGACGTAGGTGAGGATCGGCACGGTGAGGATGGACCCGCCGCCGCCGAGCAGTCCGAGCGAGATTCCGATCAGCACCGCCAGCAGCAGGGTCAGCACGAGGGTGAGAGTCATGGGTCGTAGTCCTTTGCCTTCGCCCGGCGCCTGTCGTCCGGCGCGGGTCGTGCGGCGGGCCCCGGGGCTCCGGGTGCCGCTCAGGAGGTCGTCGCCAGTCTGGCAGATACCCCAGGGGGTATGCAAGTACCCCCTGGGGTATTCCAGGAGCCCGGATGATCGCCGTGCGAGAACGGGCCGCCGGCAGGCTTCCCGATCCGGGCCGTTGCGGCGAGAGTGGACGGGTACGACCGGGCGGGACGCAATCCGTGGGACGCAACCCGTGGGACGCACCGGCGAGAAGCGGTCGCGCGACAGGCCGCGGCGGGACCGGCACGGCAGCCGGTGCCGCGGTTCCCAGTGACCGCGCGTCCGTGCCCACCCGCCCGCGTCCGTCCGTCCATGTCCGTCCACCCAGCAGGAGGTATGCGCATGACCACCGACATCACCGGCAAGAAGATCGCGTTCATCGCCACGAACGGCGTCGAGGAGCCCGAGCTCACCGAGCCTGGAAGGCCGTGCAGGAGGCCGGCGGCACGCCCGTGCTGCTGTCCCCGGAGCAGGGCAGCATCACCGCCATGCAGGGCGACTGGGACCACGCCGGCAGCTACGACGTCGACGCCACGCTGGCCGACGCCAGGGCCGAGGAGTTCGACGCCCTGGTCCTGCCCGGCGGCACCCTCAACGCCGACAACGTGCGCGTCGACCAGGACGCCCTGCGCCTGGTCAAGGAGTTCGACGCCGCGGGCAAGCCGATCGCGGCCATCTGCCACGCCCCCTGGATCCTCATCGAGGCGGGGCTCGCCCAGGGGCGGCGGCTCACGTCCTACAACTCCCTGGCCACGGACCTCAAGAACGCCGGCGCGGAGTGGGTCGACGAGGAGGTCGTCGTCGACGGCCGGCTCGTGACCTCCCGCAACCCCGGTGACCTCGAGGCGTTCAACCGGGAGGCCCTGAAGCTCTTCGCGGGCTGACGGCACCGAGCACGCGAGAGACCCCCGTCCGGGATCCCGGGCGGGGGTCTCTCTCGTGCGGGGACCGGGCGCGGCGGCCCGGCGGCTCAGCGGCGGCCGTCCGGCCGGACCTCGCCCTCCTGTGCGGCGTCCTGCCGCGCCTCGTCCTCCTCGTAGACGTCGGGGATGCCGTCGTGGTCGGCGTCGACCGACTCCAGCCGCTCGATCTCGCGGTAGCGCCTGTTGCGGGCCCGCAGCAGCACCGAGGCCACCGTGGCCGCCAGCAGGGACGCGGTGAGGATCGCCACCTTGGCCTGGTCGCCCGGCAGGCTCCCCGGGTCGAAGCTCAGCTCCGCGATGAGCAGCGAGACGGTGAAGCCGATGCCGGCCAGCAGGGCGACGCCCACGAGGTCGATCCACTGGAAGGCGGGGTCGAGCCGGGCGCGCGTGAGCTTGGTGACCAGCCACGTGGCGCCCACGATGCCGATCGGCTTGCCCAGCACCAGTCCGGCCACGATGCCCAGCGTCACCGGCGCGGAGAGCGCGGAGGTCAGGCCGTCCCAGCCGCCCACGGCCACGCCGGCGGAGAAGAAGGCGAACACCGGCACCGCGAAGCCGGCGGAGAGCGGGCGGAAGCGGTGCTCGAAGACCTCGGCCAGGCCCGGCCCGGCCGAGGGGCCGCCGCTGGCCTGGCTGCGGATCACCGGAACGGCGAAGCCCAGCAGGACGCCGGCCACGGTGGCGTGGATGCCGGCCTCGTGCACGAGCGCCCAGACGACGACACCGAGGGGCAGCAGGATCAGCCAGGCGGCCGGGGCCCTGAGGCCGAAGAACCGCCGGTACCTCTGCGCCAGGAACAGGTACAGCGCGAACGGGATCAGGGCCAGCAGCAGCGGCTGGACCGAGACGTCCTCCGAGTAGAAGACGGCGATGATCGTGATGGCCAGCAGGTCGTCGACCACCGCGAGGGTCAGCAGGAACAGCCGCAGCGAGGTGGGCAGGTGCGAGCCGATGATGGCCAGCACCGCCACGGCGAAGGCGATGTCGGTGGCGGTGGGAATGGCCCAGCCGCCGGAGGTCTCGGGGTCGGAGAGGTTGATCGCGGCGTAGATCGCGGCCGGCACCACGACACCGCCGACCGCTGCCGTGATCGGCACCACGGACTTGCGGAACTCGCGCAGGTCACCGGCCACGAACTCGCGCTTGAGCTCCAGGCCCACCAGGAAGAAGAAGATCGCCAGCAGGCCGTCGGCCGCCCACGTGCCGAGGCTGAGCTTCAGGTGCCAGGGCTCGTAGCCGACCTCGAGGTCGCGCAGGGCGAAGTAGCTGTCCGCGAAGGGGGAGTTCGCCCAGACGATCGCGACGAGGGCTGCCGCCACGAGCAGCAGTCCGCCGACGGTCTCCTTGCGCAGGATCTCCCCGACGCGCAGCGCCTCCCGGTAGCTGCCCCGGCGCAGCGTGTCGTTGCCGTGGTTCTGCGCGCGGTGGTCGGGGTGGTCCTCAGGTCGGACCGTGGGGTCGTGGCTGGACATGGTGGCTCCTTCGTCCGGGGTCGCTGAATGTGCTCATGCCGACCAGACTTCCCGGCTCACCTGGTGCTCAGTCTACGGAACTCGGTGGCGTGCGCGATCCGGGGCCGGCCCCGCGGAGGCGCCCGCGCGACCGGCCGAGGGGCCGCGCACCCGGCCGTCTCCCCGCGTCCCGCCCGCCCGAGGACCGCGGGCGGGCGCGCCCGGGTCAGCCGATCAGGTCCCGGCGCCGGAAGCCCGCGGCGGCGGCCGCCACGAGCGCGAGCCCGGCGGTGGACAGCCCCAGCAGGGGAGCGGCCGCCCAGCCCTCGGAGGGCAGCAGCGGCGTCAGCTGCACCGGGGAGAGGTTCATCGCCCACTCGGGCAGGTCCAGGAGCATGCCGAACCAGGCCACGAACACCACGTACGCGACCACGGCCCAGCTCAACCCCGCCGCCCGGGGCACGATGCCCACCAGGGCGGCCGTGAGACCGCCCACGGCGAGGACCGCCGGGGCGTAGGCGAGCGCACCGACGGCCAGCTCGCCGGTCCAGGAGGTCTCGCCGGTGGTCGCGGTGACCCCCGCGCCCAGGGCGGCCCCCGAGAGCAGCAGCGCCAGGAGGGCCTGCACCCCGACGACGGCCAGCCAGCCCAGCCACCAGCGCAGCCGCGGCACCCCGGCGGCGAGGACCAGCCCGGTGCGCCCGGCCTCCTCCTCGCCGCGCAGCCGGAGCACGGCCGAGACGGCGAACGCGACCACGCCCAGCGCCAGATAGGACAGCATCGCCGCGGCGAAGGACTCGGTGAGGGCGTCGAGGTCCACCACGAGCATGTCGGTGATCGCCGGGATGTCCGCGATGCTGTCCTCCAGGGAGTCGGCCAGGGTGCCGAAGGCCAGGCCGAACAGCACCAGCCCGGCCGTCCAGCCGAGGAACCCGCCGCGGAGCAGGCGGTGGGCCAGTCCCGTCACCGAGAGGAGGGAGCCGCGGGCCGCCGCGGGACCGGGCCGGGCCGCCCGCAGGCCGGCGCCCAGGTCCCGGTGCTGGGCGAGCACGACGGCCGCCGCGAGGAGGACCAGGGTCAGCGCCGCGGAGAGCGCCAGCGGCCACCAGCGCAGGTCCACGTACATCCGGGTCTGCTGCGCCCACGCGAGCGGGGAGAACCAGGACAGCCAGGACCCGGTCGGTTCGAGCACGTCCCCGGTCCCGCGCACCAGGAAGGCCGCCCCCAGCACGGCCAGGGCCGCGCCGGACGCCGCCCGGGCGTGCTCCGTCAGCTGGGCGGTCACGGCGGCCACCGCGCCGAAGACCAGCCCGGTCAGCGCCGTCGCCAGCCCCAGGCCACGGCGTCGGGGCCGCCGAGCCCCGCGGCGGTCAGCGCCAGCACGACCGCGGCGCCGACCGCCGCGTCCGCCACGGCGACCGCCCCGAGGGCGGCCGCCGGCGGGGCGAAACGGCCCACGGGCAGGGCGCGGACGGTCTCCAGGCGCCCGGACTCCTCCTCCGCGCGCACGTGCCGGCTCGCGAGCAGGATGCTCATCACGGCGGCCGCCACGAGCACCGACAGGCTCAGCTCGTTGACCGTCATGGCGCCCAGCGTGTAGTCGTCGGCGCCGAAGGCCGGGCCGGTCATCATGACCGCCGCGGGGTTCTCCAGCAGCGCCGCCCTGGCCTGGCGGGCCTGGTCGTCCGGGAAGGTCGTCTCCAGGGTGCGCACGGTCCCCCAGACGGTCCCGGCCAGGGCCAGCACCCAGATGAGGATCCGCACCCGGTCCAGCCGCAGGTTCAGCCGGAACAGCCGGTCGGTGGCCGCCCACGGCTCGGCGGTCCTCATCGCGGCGCCCCGGCCCCGTGCTCGTCGAGCCGGTCGCCGTAGTGCCGCAGGAACAGCTCCTCCAGGGAGGGCGGGGCCACGGTGAGGTTCTGCACGCCCAGGTCGGCCAGCACCCGGAGGGCCTCGCCGGCCCGTGCGTCGTCGACGTCGAAGGACAGCCGGCCGTCCTCGTGCACGAGGTGGTGGACCCCGGCCACCGCCGCCAGCCCGGCGGGGTCCGCGGCCGTGGTCGCGGTGACGGAGGAGCGGGTCAGGTGGCGCAGCTGGGCCAGCGTCCCGCTCTGCACGTCCCGGCCCGCCCGGATGATGGTCACGGTGTCGCAGAGCTTCTCGACCTCGGCCAGGATGTGGCTGGAGAGCAGCACCGTGCTGCCCTGCTCGCTCAGCCGGCGGACCTCGTCCGTGAACACGGCCTCCATCAGCGGGTCCAGACCGGAGGTCGGCTCGTCCAGGACGTAGAGCTCCGCCTCGGCGCTCAGGGCCGCCACCAGCGCCACCTTCTGCCGGTTGCCCTTGGAGTAGCTGCGGGCCTTCTTCGTGGGGTCGAGCTCGAAGCGCTCGACCAGCTCGTCCCGGCGGCGCCGGCGTCGGCGGCCGCCGCGGATGCCGGTGAGCAGGTCGATGATCTCGCCGCCGGTGAGGCCCGGCCACAGGCTGGTGTCCCCGGGACGTAGGCGGTGCGGCGGTGGATCCGCACGGCGTCGGCCCAGGCGTCCTGGCCCAGCACCCGCGCCGTCCCGGCGTCCGCCCGGAGCAGCCCCAGCAGCACCCGGATCGCGGTGGACTTGCCGGAGCCGTTGGGCCCCAGGAAGCCGGCGACCTGTCCCGCGTCCACGGTCAGGTCGAAGCCGTCCAGGGCCGTGGTGCTGCCGAAGGTCTTGACGAGCCCGCGGGCCTCGATGACCGGGGTCTCCATGGGCTCTCCTGACGGACTCGGTGCCGGTGACGGGCTCGGTCCCACGCTAGGCACGGGCCGGGCGGCGGACAAGGGACGCGCCGCCCGGCCCGCCCCCTGTCACAAACGTCCCGGGACGCGGCGGGGCTAACGCGCTGGTCAGGGCGCGTGCGAACCTGTCAGCAGATCCGCCCGAGGAAGGGGAACCCCGTGCTGGAGATCCGAGGCGCCGCCCAGAACCGGGCCACGGCCGAGCCCCGGCGAGCCGCCGAACCGGCGGCCCGGGAACGGCCCGCCGCGGTGCCGGTGGCACTGGTCGTGCTCGGCGCGGCGCTCGTCGTCGGCGCCTCGCTGGGCGGGGCGCCGTGGTCCGGGGTCCTGCGGGACGCCGGCATCGTGCTGCTCACCGTGGGCGGGGTGGGCCTGCTGCTCGCCGCCGCCCCGGCGCGCCGGTCCGCCCCCGTGCCCGCCGAGGCGCCGGCCCGTCCGGCTGCCGAGCCGGCCGTGCCCCGCGGCGACCAGCTGGGCCTCGTGGGGGTCCGCGAGGAGCTCGACGTCGTCGACGTGCTCCGGAGCGTGCGCCCCGGCCAGGAGCTGTGGTGGATGGACACCTTCCCGCTGACCCTGGCCGGTGATCTCGACGCCATCCACCGCTCGCTCCGCGCCGGGGTCCGGGTGCGGCTGCTGGTCCTGGACCCGCGGTCGCCGGCGCTCGCGGCCCGGCTGCGGGAGATTCGCCACCACTACGGGCTCTCCCCGATGGACCTGCGCCGCAGCTTCGACACCCTGGTCCACCAGCTCCGGGCGCTCGGGGAGACCGACCCCGTGGTCGCCGAGCGCCTGGCGGTGCGGGTCCACGACGGTCCGCCGGGAGCGCCGATGTTCCTGGTCCTCGGGGAGTCCGCCCCGGCGGAGGGCGCCGCAGCGGAGGCCGGCGCGGCCGCGGAGCAGGTCCCCGCCAGGCCGGAGGTCGTGCGGGCCTTCACCAGCTACTACCTCCTCGACGCGAGCCAGGACATGCCCTACCTGGAGTGGCGGGAGGGGTCGTTCGCGGAGCGGCTGCACGACTACGCCCGGCACCACTGGACCGAGGGCCACACGGTCTTCCCGCTCGAGCCCGGCGACCGCTCGGCCTCGGCGTTCAACGTCCGGAGCGAGCACGTGCCGCGCAACGGCCGCAGCGCCGCCGGCTCCTGACGTCCCCTCCCGCGCACGCCCCACGGGACCGTCCCCGGAACGCCACGGCACATGGCAACAGGACCGTGAGTCTGCTGAGATGGCGGCATGGACGTTTCGGACTTCAAGACCCTCTTCGGGGAAAGCATCCGCACCTGGCTCGACTGGGACGCGCTCGACGACGAGAACGCCCGGGTCGAGGACCTGGTGCTCTCGTCCCGGGAGGACATCGGCGCGCTCTACACCGTGTGGCACGTGGACCCCGAGGGCAATCCCGGCGAGTGGTCGCACCCCCAGCACCGGCCGCTGACCATCGAGCAGGCGGCCGGGACCGGCTGGCCGGAGGACCGGCAGGCCAAGCTCGACGGGATCCGTGAGGAGCTCGCGGACGACGACGAGCCCGTGGTGCTGACCCTGCCCGTCTACCGGGCCGACGACAACCTCGTGGTCCTGGACTCGAACCACCGCATCGTGGGGGCCTACCGCGCCGAGGCGGAGCTGCGGGTGCTGCTGGTGGTGCTCGCCGGACCGGCCTCCTCCCTGATCCTGCCGGGTCTGGCCCAGGTGGAGAACGACCGGGCCGACCGCATCTGAGGCGGTGTCCGCGGCGGGAGGGGCCCGGACCCGGTGCCGGCCGAACCGGTCGGCGAGCAGGCGAGCCGGGCGCTGGACCTCGACCGGTCCTCGGCCGCGACGGTCTCCTCGGCCCGGTCCAGACCGGACTGGTCGGCCGGCCGGTCCACGAGACCTTGCGGTCAGCCCGTCGCCGAGGCGTTGGCCCCCATGACCAGCAGCCCGGGGACCGCGTCCGCTGGGCCGACGTTCTCGACCCACAGCGCGTAGTGCTCGTCCACGCGCACGGTGTGTTCCACGGAACCCACCACGGCCGTTCCGTGTGCGGCGTCACACCCGCCGGTAGCATGGCTCCATGAGCGACCACGACGCCCGCTGCCCCGTCCCGCACGGTGATCCGTCCGGTGATTCGCACGGCGATCCGCACAGTGACCGGCGCCGGACCGCGCCGCCCGGGGAGCGGACCACACCCCGGGTGGAGGTGCGCGACGGCGTCTGGCACGTCCGCGCCCTGCCGCTGGTGCGCCAGGTGCTGCGGGAGGCCGACGCCACGGTGCAGGCCGGGTTCAGCGCCGAGACCGCCCGGCAGGGCCTGACCGGCGACCACCCGCCCGTGCTCTACGCGGACGGCCCGGAGCACCGGCGCCAGCGCAGCGCCACCGCCAAGTTCTTCACCCCGGCCACCGTGCGCCGCCGCTACCGGGACCTGATGGAGGAGCGGGCCGACGAACTGGTGGAGCGGATCCGACAGGACGGCGGGGCGGAGCTCTCCGCCGTCACGCTGCGCTACTCGGTGGAGGTCGCCGCCCAGGTCGTGGGACTGACGAACTCGGACATCGACGGGATGTCCCGGCGCCTGGAGCGCTTCTTCAGCGGCCCCGTCACCGGCTCCTCCGGGGCCCCGCAGCGCCGGCTCCCGGGGCGGCTGGGCACCGTCGTCGGCGCCGTGCGGCCGGTGTGGGCGATGAGCGCCTTCCGGCTCCGGGACGTCCGCCCGGCCGTCCGGGCGCGGCGGAGGCAGCCGCGGGAGGACGTGATCTCGCACCTGCTCCAGCAGGGCTACACGGACCGGGAGATCCTCGTCGAGTGCCTCACCTACGCCGCCGCGGGCATGGCCACCACCCGGGAGTTCATCGCGGTGGCGGCCTGGCACCTGCTGGAGGACGACGGGCTCCGCGCGGAGTACCTCGCCGCCGAGGAGCCGGCCCGGCACGGGATCCTGCACGAGATCCTGCGCCTCGAGCCGGTGGTGGGCCACCTCTACCGCCGCACCACCCAGGACCTGGTCCTGGAGGACGGCGAGGAGCGCCACGAGGTGCCGGCGGGGGCGCTGCTGGACCTCTACGTCCGGCAGGCCAACGCGGACCCGCAGGAGCTGGGGGAGGACGCCCGGCAGCTGTGCCCGGAGCGCTCCCGGCCCAAGGGCGTGCGCCCCGAGGTGATGTCCTTCGGCGACGGCGCCCACCGCTGCCCGGGCGGGTTCATCGCGATCCAGGAGACCGACGTCTTCCTGCAGCGGCTGCTGCGGCTGCCCCTGGAGTTCGCGCACCCGCCCCGGGTCTCCTGGGTGGAGCTCATCGCCGCCTACGAGGTGCGGGACGTGGTGCTGCGGGTGGGCGCCGGTCAGGGATGGCGCGAACCCTCCCCGGCGAGCACCGCCCGGTAGCCCTCCCGGTAGGTGGGATAGCGCAGCTGCACCCCGGACGCCCGCAGCCGGGCGTTGGACAGCCGCTTCGAGCCCCGCCGCGGCGCGTCGGCCTCCGGCACGTCCTCGGGCAGCGGGGCGCCGAGCTCCTGGGCCAGGAACTCCAGGACCTCCCGCTCCGGCACGGGCTCGTCGTCCGTGCCCAGGTACAGCGTCAGCGGCTGGGCCTCCATGGTCAGCAGGTGCACGGCGGCCGCGGCGGCGTCGTCGCGGTGGATCCGGTTGGTCCAGGCGGCCCCGGCCGCCGTGTCCCCGGAGCGCACCTTGTCGATCAGCCGGGTCCGGCCCGGCCCGTAGATCCCCGACAGCCGCAGGACGGTGCCGTGCGGGAACTGCTCGTGGAACAGCTCCTCGGCCTCCAGCAGGATCTGCGCGGTGGGGGTCGCGGGGGCCGGGGGATCGTCCTCGGTGACCTCGGCGCCGTCGGCGTCCCCGCACACGGCGGTCGAGGAGATCAGCAGCGCGCGGCGGGGCAGCGCCCCGGCGGTGCGCAGCCCGTCGAACAGGTGGCGCTGCCCGTCGAGGTAGGCGGCGCGGTAGGCCTCCGGGGTGCGCCCGTCCGCGGCCGTGGCCACGACCAGCAGCTCCACGTCGCCCGGCAGCCCGGGCGCCTCCGCGCTCAGGTCCACGGGCACCCCCGCCAGGGGCGGCGGCACCAGCTCCGCCCGGCGGCGCAGCCCCAGCACCTCGTGCCCCTGGTCGGCCAGCCGCAGCCCGATCTCCGTGCCCAGGTCTCCGCATCCCGCGATCACCACGCTCATGCCGGCC
Organism: Kocuria sp. CNJ-770; assembly: GCF_001942375.1. Classification (NCBI taxonomy): domain Bacteria; kingdom Bacillati; phylum Actinomycetota; class Actinomycetes; order Micrococcales; family Micrococcaceae; genus Kocuria; species Kocuria sp. CNJ-770. Next base: position 28,018 of record NZ_MKJW01000076.1, on the reverse strand, counting down.
ATTCTCGCACTCCCCGCCCGTTGGGCATGACCGTTCCGCCGGCCCGTTCCGCCGGGCCGGTGCGTCATGCCGTTCCCTCTGCGCCCGGCCCGGCATAGGTTGGGCACAGGCACGCCCCGCGGAAGGCACCGCGGGGGAGGCGCCGCTGGACGGGCGCCGCTGGACGGGCGCCGTGGCGGGACGCGAGAGGCAGGAGCCGGTGATGGAGTGGTACCGCAAGGACGTGGAGGAGCTCCCGGCCGGGGCCTGCTGGCAGCTGCTCAGCACGGCCGGGCTCGGCCGGCTGGCCGTGGTGGTGGACGGGGCACCCGAGATCTTCCCCGTCAACTACGCCGTGGACGGGGAGTCGGTGGTCCTGCGCTCCGCGGCGGGCACGAAGACGGCCGCCGCGATGGCCGCCGCTCCGGTGGCCTTCGAGGTCGACGGGCACGACCCGGCGACCTCCACGGCGTGGAGCGTGGTCCTCAAGGGCCCCGCCGAGGAGGTGCGGCGGGGCCACGCGCTCATGGCCGCGCTGGAGCTCCCGCTGTTCCCGTGGCAGGCCGGGATGAAGGACCGGTTCGTGCGGATCGTCCCGGACGCCGTGACGGGGCGCCGCTTCCCGGTGGTGGACCCGGCCGCGTGGAACAGCCCGGCGGCCGTGGACCGGCGGACCCCGGGCGGCTCGGCCCGCTGGACCGAGGCCGGGCCCGGCGAGCCGTGAGACCCCGCGGCGGCCGCAGCCGCCCCAGCGGCCGCGGAACCGGCCGTGTCGGCCCCGGAGGGCTCCCGTGGGGGCGGTCAGTAGGGTGGGGGCATGGCAGCGCACACCCTCCACACCGTGGGGCACTCCACCCGCTCCGCGGGGGAGCGCGGGGAGCTGCTGCGGGAGTTCGGCGGGCAGCGCGTCGCCGGCATCCGCACGGTGCCGCGCTCGCGGACCGATCCGCAGTTCGACCTCGACCGGCTGCCTGCCACGCCCGCGCGCGCCGGGACCGGCCACAATCACTGCCGGGGGCCGGGTGGCTGCGCCGCGCGTCGAAGAACCCGGTGAGCACCGCCTGGCGCAATGCCTCGTTCCGCGGCGACGGCGACCGGATCACCCACCTAGGAGGAGAACCATGCGGCACCTGAACGAGATCGCCCTGCAGCACCTCAACGAGGCCCGCCACAACGGCCACGGCCGCAGCTCGGAGCGCCTGCTGCACCAGAGGGTGCTCCGCCAGACGCTGGTGGCTCTGAAGGAGGGCACGGTGCTGGCCGAGCACAACGCCCCGTACGCCGGCAGCCTCCAGGTCCTGCACGGACGCATCCGCGTCACCTCGGGCGAGGATCTGGTGCTCGAGGCCGGGCAGCTGCACGTGCTGCCCGTGGAGCGGCACTCGGTGGAGGCCCTGGAGGACGCGGTCCTCCTGCTCACCGCGGTGACGGGCATCGAGGACGCCGCCGAGTAGCCGCGGCCGGACCGCCGGCACGCGGCCCAGCGCCCGGAGCGCCCCCGGGACGGCTCAGCGGCGGCCCAGCTGCTTCTCCCTGCGGTAGGCGATGAACACCCCGGACAGCGCGATCATCAGCATCATCGCCGCGATGAGCGCGAGGGTCGCCGCGCCGTCGATCAGCGCGGCGACCAGCAGGACCAGGGCGATCGTGGAGAGCAGGACCTGGAAGATCAGCACGGGGAGCCTTCGGTCGGGAACAAGGGCCGCACCGAGGCTACCCGAGCCGGACCCCGCGGCGGTGGGGCCTGCGCGCATTCCCGGTTTCGCCCTGCGCGTGAGCCGTGTCCCTGTGGCCCGGACACGGCTAGCGTCGGGGAGGAAGACGCACTCCCTCCCCACTGTTAGGAGCACCCCCATGTCCCACGTAGCCATCATCGGCGGCCACGGCAAGGTCGCACTCATCCTCTCCCAGCTGCTCAAGACCGGCGGCAACGACGTCACGAGCATCTTCCGCAACCCGGACCACACGGACGACGTCGAGAACACGGGGGCGAGCCCCGTGGTCGCCGACGTGGAGCAGCTCTCGGTCGCGCAGATCGCCGACCTGCTCGAGGGCCACGACGCCGTGGTGTGGAGCGCCGGTGCCGGCGGCGGCAGCCCCGAGCGCACCTACGCCGTGGACCGCGACGCGGCCATCCGCGCCATGGACGCCGCCGAGGTGGCGGGCGCCAAGCGCTTCGTGATGGTCTCCTACTTCGGGGCCGGCCAGGATCACGGCATCCCCGAGGACGACCCCTTCTACGCCTACGCCCAGGCCAAGGCCGACGCCGACGACCACCTGCGCGCCTCCGCGCTGAACTGGACCATCGTGGGCCCGGGCGGCCTCACCGAGGACGAGGCCAGCGGCAAGATCGACGTCTCCACGGGCGAGCGCGACGGCGAGCGCAAGACCTCCCGCGCCAACGTGGCGCTGGTGGTCGGGGCCGTGCTGGACGACCCCTCCACCGTGGGCAAGAAGATCGACTTCTCCGACGGGGACACGCTGATCTCCGACGCCCTCGAGGTCGTGGGCTGAGCGGCTGATCCCGTCCGGACCCGGGGCGGCGCAGGGGCCCGCACGGGTCCCGGCGCCGCCCCTCGTCGCGCGGGCCCTCCGGGACGCCCCCGGGCGCCCACCGCGGCGTCGAGCCGGGCCGCCCGGGCGGCCCGGCGGCCGACACACGGTTCCGCCCACGAAGAATTCCCGCGCCCCGCCGTGCCCCGGAGCACGGTCGTTCCCTACGCTGGGCTCATGAGCACGCACCAGGATGACATCCAGCACATCGTCGAGTTCGTGAACCGCACCCGCGTGGGCATGCTCGGCACCCGGGAGCCCACCGGCAAGCTCGTCAGCCGGCCCATGACCGTGGTCGACGTCGCCCCCGGGGAGGACCTGGACTTCTTCACGAGCCGGGACACCTCCGCCGTGCGGGACGTGCGGGCCAACGACGCCGTCAACGTCGCCTTCGTGGGCGACCACGAGTGGGTGTCGATCTCCGGCGCCGCCGAGGTGGTCGAGGACCCTGCGGTGGTCGAGGGGCTGTGGTCGGACGCGCTGAGGGCCTACTACCCGGACGGGCCCTCGACCCCCGGCCTGGTCGTGCTGCGCGTGCGCACCGAGACCGCGGAGCACTGGCGCGGCCCGGGAACGGTTGCCACCGCCCTGCGGTGGGCGAAGGCCCGGGCCACCGGCGAGCAGATTGACCCCGGCGAGTCCACGGTGGTGGACCTGTGAGCCTGCCGCCGGTCCACCAGGGCGCCTCCGAGGGCCGGGACCCGGACGAGCTGGACCTCGACGAGCCGCTGCGGCTCACCGCGGTGGTGCACGGCGCCGTGCAGGGCGTCGGCTTCCGCTGGTGGACCGCGCACCGGGCCGAGGAGCTGGGCCTGGTCGGCTCGGCCGTCAACAACAGCGACGGCACCGTGGGCATCATCGCCGAGGGTCCCCGGCGGGCCGTGCGGGACCTGCTCCAGGCCCTGCACGGCCGCGAGGCGCCCGGCGCGGTCATGAAGGTGGACTCGCACTACGGCCCGGCCACCGGCGAGTTCAGCGCCTTCGGCACGGGCTGAGCCCGCCGGTGCGCCGGCCCCGCCGCGCTGCGGCGAAGGCACGCCCCCGCCGTTCTACGATGGAGGCATGGTGCACGACCACACCGGAGTCCGCGGGCGCGCGGCGGACGGGCACGACCACGGGCCCGGGCACTCGCACGCCGGGCCCGGCACCGACCGGTGGCGGATCGCCACCGCGTTCGGCATCACCGCCGCCCTGTTCGTCGTCCAGCTCGCCGGTGCGCTCTGGACCGGGTCCCTGGCCCTGCTCCTCGACACCGCGCACGTGCTCACCGACGCGGGGGGGCTGCTGCTCGCCCTGGTTGCCGCGCAGCTGAGCCTGCGCCCGCCGACCGCCCGGCGCACGTGGGGCTGGCGGCGCGCCGAGATCGTGGCCGCGGCCCTGCAGGCGGGGGTGCTGCTCGCCGTGGGGCTGTTCGTGCTGGTGGAGGGGGTGCGCCGCTTCGTCGAGCCGCAGCCGGTGCCTCCGCCGAGCTGATCGTCTTCGGCGTGCTGGGGCTGGTCGGCAACCTCGTGGCGATGGTCGTGCTCTTCGGGGGCCGCCGCTCCAACCTCAACCTGCGGGCGGCGATGCTCGAGGTGCTCAACGACGCGCTGGGCTCCGTGGCGGTGATCGTGGCGGCCGTGGTCATCACGCTCACCGGCTGGGTTCAGGCGGACGCCGTCGTGGCCCTGCTCATCGGGCTGCTCATCGTGCCCCGCACCATCCGGCTGCTCACGGAGTCCCTGTCCGTGCTGCTGGAGAGCGCGCCCCCCGGCCTGGACCTCGCCGACGTCCGCGGGCACATCCTCGGCCTGCCCCACGTGGTGGAGGTCCACGACCTGCACGCCTCCCGGATCTCCTCGGACCTGCCCGTGCTCACCGCCCACGTGGTGCTCGAGGAGGAGTACTTCTACGCGGGCGGGTCGGCCGAGGCCCTGGGCCGGATCCAGCGCTGCGTGGCCGAGCACTTCCCGGTCTCCGTGCAGCACTCCACGATCCAGCTGGAACCCGCCGACCACATCGAGCCGGAGGTGTGCGCACCCCATGACCCCTGAGCCCCCGAGCGAGCCCCCGGGCGCCGGGCAGCACTGCCTGGTCGTCTACGTCCCCGCCACGCACGCGGAGCAGGTCCTGCAGGCCCTCGGCGACGCCGGGGCCGGCCGCGCCGGTCACTACTCCCACGTGGCCTTCGTCAGCCCGGGGACCGGCCGCTTCACGCCGCTGCCCGGGGCCGACCCCGCGATCGGGGAGGTCGGCCGGCCGGAGGAGGTCGACGAGGTCCGGATCGAGACCCTCTACCCGGCGGCCGAGCGCGAGCGCGTGCTGCGGGCGATGGCCGGGGCCCACCCCTACGAGGTCCCGGCCTTCGCCACCTTCCCGGTCCACGACCGGGGCCCGTCCTTCGACGAGCAGGGCCGGCTCAGGGGGCGGCCGGGTCGGTCATGAGCGCGGAGCGGATGAGGAACCGCTTGCCCTCCGGGGCCTCCACCGAGAAGCCCGAGCCGCGCCCCACCACCACGTCCACCGTGAGCAGGGTGTGCTTCCAGTACTCGAACTGCTCCCGGGACATCCAGAACTCCAGCTCGGCCGTGGCCGGGTCGCCGGGCAGCCGGAAGACGCCCAGGAGCACGTCCGCCGGACCGGTGAGGAAGTCCCCGGCCGGATAGCACATGGGCGCCGACCCGTCGCAGCACCCGCCCGACTGGTGGAACATCAGCCGGCCGTGCCGCTCCCGCAGCGTCCCGAGCAGCTCCACGGCGGCCGGGGTCAGGGCCACCCGGGAGAAGGTCTCGCCCTCGACGGCGGGGGAGGACTCCAGGACGGCGGTGCCCGCGGAGCGGTCCGCGGCGCCGCTCCCGGCGGTGCCCGGCACGGTGTGGTCGGTGCTGCTCACGGCGCGCTCCTCGGCTCGGCGGTGTGAGCCAGGCTACAGGCGGGCGAGCAGTTCCTCCAGGCCCAGCCCGTCCAGCACCCCCGCCGGGTGCGGCCCGGCCGCCGCGAAGGCGCCCGCCCACTCCCGGGGCAGCGGGCGGCGGCCGGCCACGAGGACCAGGTTGCCCGGGTAGCGGCCGGTGAGCAGCCGCTCCTCGGCCAGGCACCACACGTCCGCGAACGCCGAGCGCACGGCCCGGGCCTGGCCGGCGAAGAAGTCCAGCCCGGGGTCGTCGCCCACGTTGACGGCGAGCACGCCGCCCGGCGCCAGCAGCCCGGCGGCCTCGGCGTAGAAGGACGGCTCCGTGAGGTGCCCGGGCGCGTCCCGGCCCGAGAAGACGTCGAGGACCACGAGGTCGGCGGTCCCGGGGGCCACGACGTGCGGCAGCGCCGCCCGGGCGTCGTCGACGACCACGCGCACCTCCGCCCCCGCGGGCAGGGGCAGCGCCTCGAGCACGAACGCGGGCAGCTCCCGCTCGAGCTCCACGGCCGCCTGCGGCGACCCGGGCCGGGTCGCCGCCACGTACCGGGCCAGGGTCAGCGCCCCGGCGCCCAGGTGCACCGCGGTGACCGGCGCGCCCGGGGGAGCCACGACGTCGACGACGTTGGCGACCCGGCGCAGGTACTCGTAGAAGATCTCCTCCGGGCGGGCCAGGTTCACGTGGGACTGCTCGGCCCCGCCGATGGACAGGACGAACCCGCCCTCGGTGAAGCCGTCCGGGATGATCTCGGCGTGCACGCCGGCGTCCTTGAGATATCTGCGCATGAGCCCATTGTCACGTCCCGGACGGGAATGAACCGGGGCGCGGTGCGGCTGCACCGGTGTACCCCTGCTGCGTCCCGAAGGATCCCCCGCCCATGAGCCCCGACGTCCCCGTGTCCGAGACCGCGCCGGTCCCCGCCCCCGCACCCACCGCCGGCGTCCCGGGCACCGGTGCCCCGGCCTCGGGCACCGACCACTCCGCCCGCAACCGCCTGGTGATCGGGCTGCTGCTCGTCTCCACGTTCGTGGTGATCCTCAACGAGACGATCATGGGCGTGGCCCTGCCCCGTCTCATGGCCGACCTCTCCGTCACGGCGGTCGCCGGCCAGTGGCTGACCACCGCATTCATGCTCACCATGGCCGTGGTCATCCCGGTGACGGGGTTCCTGCTCCAGCGCCTGCACACCCGGCCCGTGTTCCTGACCGCCATGACCCTGTTCAGCCTCGGCACCCTCGTCTGCGCGGCCGCGCCCGGGTTCGGGACCCTCCTCGCCGGGCGGGTGGTGCAGGCCTGCGGCACCGCCATCATGATGCCGCTGCTGATGACCACGGTCCTGACCCTCGTGCCGCCGGCCGGGCGCGGGCGGGTCATGGGCAACATCTCCATCGTCATCTCGGTCGCCCCCGCCGTGGGGCCGACCATCTCGGGCGTCATCCTCAGCGTGCTCGAGTGGCGGTGGATGTTCATCCTGGTGCTGCCCATCGCGGTGGGCTCCCTGCTGCTGGGCGCGTGGCGGATGCAGAACGTCACCGAGCCCCGCCCGGCGCCGCTGGACGTGGTCTCCGTGGTGCTCTCGGCGCTGGGCTTCGGCGGCCTGGTCTACGGCCTGAGCACGCTCGGCGAGGGCGGGGAGGCCGCCGTCCCGGCGTGGGCCCCCCTGGCCGTGGGGCTGGCGGCGCTGGCCGTGTTCGTGCGGCGCCAGACCCGGCTGCAGCGCACGGACCGGGCCCTGCTGGACCTGTGGACGTTCCGGTTCCGGGTGTTCACGGCGTCCACGGCGGTGCTCGCGGTCAGCATGATGGCCCTCTTCGGCACGCTGATCGTGCTGCCCATCTACCTGCAGACCGTGCACGGTCTCGACCCCCTGGGCACGGGCCTGCTCCTGCTGCCCGGCGGTCTCGTCATGGGCCTGCTCGCGCCCGTCGTCGGGCGGGTCTACGACCGTTCGGGCCCCACCGTGCTGCTCGTGCCGGGCTCGGTCCTGCTGAGCGGATCCCTGTGGTACCTGGCGTCCACCTCGGCGGCCACGCCGGTGCCGATGGTGCTGCTCGCCCACGTGGTGCTCAGCACGGGCCTGGCCCTGATGTTCACCCCGCTGTTCACCGCGGGCCTGGGCTCCCTGCCGGAGCGGCTGTACTCGCACGGCTCCGCCATGGTGGGCACCCTGCAGCAGGTGGCGGGGGCCGCGGGCACGGCCCTGTTCGTCACCGTCCTGACCCTGGGAGCCGCCGGTGCCGCGGCCTCCGGGGCCGCGGGGCCCGAGGCCACCGAGGCGGGCGTGCGCAGCGCCTTCCTGTGCGGCGGGATCATCTCGCTGCTGGCCGTGGCCGGGTCCTTCGCGGTGCGCCGGCCCGCGCTCAGTCCTGGACCCGCTCCCGGATCCGCCGGCTGAGCTCCGCGGCGTCCTCGACGGCCCGCTCGCCGCGGGCCGCCTCCGCCCGCAGCCGCTCCACCACGGACTCGTCCTTGAGCGCGCGGACGTTGATCTCCAGGGTGACCAGCGCGGTCGCGACGGCGGCGCGGGCGGCCTCCACGGCCGCCGCGACGTCGCTGAGCACGTTGGGGTTGCACCAGCCGGTCAGCTCCCGGGCCAGGCCCAGGACCTCCGCGCCCACGCCGATCAGCTCCTGCGGCGGCCGGGCCGCCCCCGCGGTGGCCTCCTGCACCGCCCGCGACCGGGCGGTCCGCTGCTCGTCGGTGTCCCGGGGCAGCCCGTACGCCGCGGAGAGCTCCCCGAAGGCCTCCGCGTCCGCGTCGGCGAGCCGCAGCGCGGCCGGGATCAGCTCCTCGGCGCGGGCGGCCGCGTCCGCCGCGTGCTCCGAGCCGGTGGAGTACCGCGCGGACATGGCGAGCAGGGCCGCGCCCAGTGCCGCCTGCAGCGCCCCGGCGGCGCCGCCGCCCGGGGCGGGCGCGTCCGAGGCCATGCGCTGCACGTAGGTCCTGATGTTCTCCGAGTTGATCTTCTGCGGGCTGGTCATCTGCGGGCTGGTCATCTGCGGGCTGGTCCTCTCGGGACCGGTGTTCTGCGAGCTGCTCACGGCGGATCCTTCCGGTGGCGGGCCGGCGCCGGGACGGGCGCGGCGTCCGCACGAGCCTAACGGCCCGTGGCCGATCTCACAGGCCTCCCGGCGTGACGGCACGCTCCGTCAACCGGACCGAAACGTCCCGGCCACATCGGCGGACGATCCTGGGGACGTCCGACGAAACCGCAGTCGACGGCCCCGGCCCCCACAGGGCCCGGCCCCGATAGGACGTGCCCCATGACCGCTCTTCCCGCCCCCGCCGGCCCCACGATCCCCGCCGGTCCCACGATCGCCGCGGCACCCGCCGACATCGTCCCCGTCCCCGCCGCTCCTCCCGCCGACTCTCCTGCCGGCTCTCCCGCCGAGGCGACCCCGGTCGACGAGACCTGGCTCGGGGACCCGGCCCTGATCCGCCCCGGGGACCGGATCGAGGTGTGGGAGCAGGGCACCCTCTGCCACGTGGGCACCGTGGGCCAGTCCGCCCCGCACCTGGGCCTGCTCTGGATCCTGGAGGCGGGAACCGGCGCCCGCCGGCTCGTCCCGGTCCACGGCTACCGCCTGCGCCGGTCACCGCTCGCCCGCGCCGCCTGAGCCGCTCTCCGTTCAACCGTTGTTCGCCCGGACCCGCTACCGTCGGCGCTGACAGCCGGGCGGACGAGGAGGATCATTGGGACCGAGCAGATCGACGGCGGCAGTGGGGCTCGCGGCGCTCCTGATGGGCGCCGGCCTCCCGGCCGCCGCCGGAGAGGGCCCGGCCCGGGCGCAGGGCCACGACCGGGCCCCCGGACACGGGAGGGAGCAGGCCGTGGCGGCACAGGACCCGGTGCGCTTCATGACCTACAACGCGTCCCTCAACCGCGCGGCCCCGGGGCAGCTGCAGCAGGACCTCGCCACCCCGGACGACGCCCAGGCACGGGCCGTGGCCGAGGTGGTCCAGCGGACCGCCCCGGACGTGCTGCTCGTCAACGAGTTCGACCACGACGCGGCGGGCCGCTCGGCGGAGCTGTTCCGCACGAACTACCTGGAGGTCCCGCAGCGCGGACAGGACCCCGTGCACTACCCGTACGTCTACACCGCCCCGGTGAACACGGGGGAGCCCTCGGGCCTGGACCTGAACCGGGACGGTGTCGTGGGCGGGCCCGAGGACGCGTGGGGCTTCGGGCTCTTCCCCGGCCAGTACGGCATGGTCCTCTACTCGAAGCACCCGCTCGACACCGACGGGATCCGCACCTTCCGGGACTTCCGGTGGGCGGACATGCCCGGCAGCCGCCTGCCCGCGGAGCACTACGCCCCCGGGCACGCGGAGCGGCTGCGGCTGTCCAGCAAGTCCCACTGGGACGTCCCGGTGCGCATCGGGAGCACGACGGTGCACGTGCTGGCGTCCCACCCGACCCCGCCGACCTTCGACGGGCCCGAGGACCGCAACGGCCGGCGCAACGCCGACGAGATCCGGTTCTGGGCCGACTACGTGCGCGGTCCCGCGGCGTCCTCCTACGTCTACGACGACGAGGGCGCGCGCGGCGGGCTGCGGCCGGGGGAGCGGTTCGTGGTGATGGGCGACCAGAACGCGGACCCGCTCGACGGCGACTCGTGGCCCGGGGCGATCCAGCAGCTCCTGGAGCACCCGCGCGTGCAGGACCCCCTGCCCGCCTCCGCCGGCGGCCCCGAGGCCGCCGCCCGGCAGGGCGGGGCGAACCTCGCCCACCGCTCCGACCCCGCCCACGACACCGCGGACTTCGCCGACGACCCCGCCCCCGGCAACCTGCGGGCCGACTACGTGCTGCCCTCGCGGAACCTGCGGGTGACCGGGGCCGGGGTGTTCTGGCCCGTCCCCGGCGAGCCGGGCGCCGAGCTGACCGGCGAGCACCCGTTCCCCACCTCCGACCACCGCCCCGTGTGGGTCGACGTGGCCCCCGGAGGCCGGCGATGACCGCCCGGCAGGAGCGCGCCGCGGAGCTGCTCGACCGCCTCCTCGCCCTCGTCGAGGTGGTCGCCGCGGCCCGCCGCGCCGCGGTGCCGGAACTGGAGCGGGTGACCCCCCGCCACCGCCGCTCCGCCCTGAACCTCGTGGACTACGTGGCCGTGCGAAGCCAGGACGTCCGGGACCTGCAGCGCGACCTCAGCCGTCTGGGCGTGTCCTCGCTCGGACGGATGGAGGCGGGCGTCATGACCCACCTGACCGCGGTGGTGGAGACCCTGCAGGTGCTGGCGGCCCGCACCGACGAGGTCTTCGCCGCCCCCGACCCCGGGGTCCCCCTCGAGGAGCCGGAGCTCCCCGGGGCCGAGGTCCTGCGCCGCAACACCGACGCCCTGCTGGGACCGGGCCGGGAGGACCGGCCCACCCGCATCATGGTGACCCTGCCCGCGGAGGCGGCCGGGGACCGCCGTCTCGTCGAGTCCATGGTCCGCGCCGGGATGGACGTGGCCCGGATCAACTGCGCGCACGACGGCCCGGAGCAGTGGGAGGCCATGATCGGGCACGTGCGGGCGGCCGAGCGCGCGACCGGGCACGAGGTGCGCGTGGCGATGGACCTCGCCGGGCCCAAGCTGCGCACCGGGCCGGTCGAGCCGGGCCCGCAGGTCGAGAAGATCAAGCCGGTCCGGGACAGCCGCGGCCGGGTCACCGCACCGGCCCGCCTGTGGCTGGGGGACCCGGACCCGGGGGTGGACGACGACGCCCCCGCCGTTCCCGTGGCCGACCCCGCCTGGATCGCGGCGCGCGTGCCGGGGGAGAGGCTGCGGCTGAAGGACGCGCGCGGCTCCGGGCGGACGCTGCGGGTGCTGGAGGCGACCGGCCCGGGGGTGCTGGTGGAGTGCTCCAAGACCGTGTACTTCGCCACCGGCCTGGCCGTCGAGGCGGAGGACGGCGCCGAGGGCGTGCTCGGCGAGCTGCCCGCGGTCGAGCAGCACCTGCGCGTGCGCACCGGCGACGTGCTCGTGCTGACCCGCGACATGGCCCCCGCTCCGGTCCGGGCGCAGGGGCCGCACCGGATCGGCTGCTCGCTGCCCGAGGCCTTCACCGACGCCCGGGAGGGGCAGCCCGTGTGGCTCGACGACGGGAAGATCCGGTGCCGGATCACGGCCGTGTCCCCCGAGGAGATCGAGCTCGCGGTGCTGCAGGCCGCGCCCGGCGGCGCGAAGCTCCGGGCGCGGAAGGGCATCAACCTGCCCGAGACCGACCTGCGGATCTCGGCGCTCACCGACGAGGACCGCGCGCACCTGCCCTTCGTGGCCGAGCACGCGGACGCCGTCAACATGTCCTTCGTGCGCTCGCGCCAGGACGTGACCGACCTGCTGGAGGAGCTGGAGGCCGTCGGCCGCCGCGAACTGGACATCACCCTCAAGATCGAGACGGTGGGCGGCTTCCAGGCCCTGCCGCTGATGCTCCTGGAGGCGATGCGCTGGCAGGACGTGGGCGTGATGATCGCCCGCGGCGACCTCGCGGTCGAGGCCGGGTTCGAACGGCTCGCCGAGGTGCAGGAGGAGATCCTGTGGCTGTGCGAGGCCGGGCACGTCCCGGTCGTGTGGGCCACCCAGGTGCTCGAGTCGCTGGCCAAGAAGGGCCTGCCCTCCCGGGCCGAGGTCACCGACGCGGCGATGGGCCAGCGCGCCGAGTGCGTGATGCTCAACAAGGGGCCGTTCGTGGTGGACGCGATCGAGGCGCTCGACGACATCCTGGTGCGCATGGAGGGGCACGCGCACAAGAAGTCGGACATGCTCCGCCGGCTCAACGCCTGGGCGCCGTTCGCCCGGTGAGACCCGGCCCGGGGCGACCGTGCCACACTGGTGCCATGGCCGCCCGTGACACCGCTGTGCTCCGTTTCCTCGCCGCCCCGACCGACGCCGGGCGCACCGGCACCGTGGACGGCGGGCGCGTGCTCGAGTGGATCGACAAGGCCGCGTACGCGTGCGCCGTCGGCTGGTCGCGGGCCTACTGCGTCACCGCCTACGTGGGCAACATCCACTTCGACCGCCCGGTCAGCGTGGGGGACATGGTCGAGGTCGCCGCGCAGATCGTGCACACCGGCCGCTCCTCGATGCACATCCGGGTCGAGGTGGCCTCCGCGGACCCCCGCGAGCAGGGGGTGACCCTGCGGGACACCTGCCTGATCATCATGGTGGCCGTCGACGGCGAGGGCCGCCCCACCCCGGTCCCGCAGTGGACGCCCGAGACCGAGCACGAGCGCCGGCACCAGGCGGTCACGAAGCGGCGGATCGAGCTGCGCAACAGCATCGAGGCGCTGATGGCGGAGCAGAAGTACACCGACGAGGGCACGGCCGAGGAGACGGTGCTGCGCTTCCTCGCCGCGCCCACGGACATCAACTGGGGCGGGAAGGTGCACGGCGGCACGGCCATGCGCTGGATCGACGAGGCCGCGTTCGTGTGCGGGTCCCGGTGGGCCGGGCGCCCGGTCATCGCCGTGTACGCGGGCGGGGTCCGCTTCTACCGGCCCATGCACATCGGCCACCTCGTGGAGGTCCGGGCGCGGCTGATCCACACCGCGGCCCGGGGCCTGCACATCTCCGTCAACTGCTGGTCCGGGGACCCCGCCACCGGCGAGCTCCAGCTGACGACCAACTGCCTCATGGTCATGGTCGCCCTGGACGACACCGGGCACGCCCTGCCCGCCCGGCAGTGGCACCCGGTGAGCCAGGAGGACCGGGACCTGGACGCCTTCGCCCGCGAGCTGGTCCGGCTGCGCGCCGAGTTCCCGGACTCCTTCCAGCGGGTCGACCCCTCGGTCTCCCTGCTGCCGGGGGACTGAGGGTCCTCACCTCCGCCGTCGGCGAATCCCGGCGCCTGCTCAGTGGGCTGTGCATATAGTGGGCCGCAGACCACCGTCCCGGCACTGCACGAGGAGAGCACCCCCATGGACCTGAACCCCCTGAGCTCGGCCTTCGACGAGCACGGCAAGCCCAAGCCGGCCATGAACAAGTTCCTGGACACCGTTCTGCGCGCCCAGCGCCCGGTCGTGCTCGCGTTCGTGAAGAAGGTGCGCGCCAAGTACCCGGACGAGACGCCCGAGCAGCTGGCCCGGCGCCTGGAGAAGATCTACGTCCGGTCCGTCACCGTCGAGGGCGGCGCGGTCGGCGCCACCGCGGTGGTCCCCGGCGTCGGCACCGTCGCCTCCCTCGGGCTGTCCTCCTTCGCGGTGGTCGGCTACCTCGAGGCCACCGCCCTCTACGCCCAGGCGATCGCCGAGCTGCACGGGGTGCACACCGAGGACCCCGAGAGGACCCGCACCATGGTCATGGCCCTCATGCTCGGCGAGGACGGCCGGCAGGTCATGAACCAGATCCTGGCCAGCGGCACCAAGGGCAAGGGCATGATGTCGTCCTGGGGCCTGATGATGGGCAAGGACGACTCGAAGACCTTCGACGTCAGCCGGATCATCCGCAACATGTTCGTCAAGCGCTTCCTGCTCAAGCAGACCGGAGCGGTCTTCGGCCGCGCCCTGCCGTTCGGGGTGGGCGCGATCGTCGGCGGCGGCGCGAACCTGGCCATGTCCAAGCAGGTCATCAGCGCGACCCACGAGGCGTTCGGGCCGCTGCCCGCCGACTTCCCCGCCGAGCTCGCCCTCTCCGAGCGGGCCCCCCGGTTCGGCGGCGGGGACAGCACCGCGGACACGACCGCCCACGGCGAGATCTCCGGCGGGAAGTAGCCGCCGCACCGGCCCCGCGCTCCGACGACGCCCCGCCCTCCGGCGGGGCGTCGTCGCCGTTCACGGCCCATCCGCCCGGACGTGGCGGCCCGTTCACCGCGCCTCCCTAGTGTGGCGCCGAGAGCGGGGTCACCGCCCCGCCCGGAGCCGAGGGAGCGCCGTGCGACCGATCGTCTACGCCCACCGGGGATCCAGCGCGGCCTACCCGGAGCACACCCGGGCCGCCTACGTCCAGGCGCTGCTGGACGGGGCGGACGGCGTGGAGTGCGACGTCCACCTGACCCGGGACCGCCATCTCGTCCTCCACCACGACGCCCAGCTGGGGCGCACGAGCGACGGCCGCGGTCCGGTCTCGGCGCGCACGCTCGCCGAGCTGCGCCGCCTCGACTGGGTGTCCTGGAAGGGTGTGCCGATCCCGCCGAGCCACGGGTCCCGCGACCGCCAGCTGCTGACCCTGCCCGAGCTGCTGGACCTGCTGCGCGGGGCCGGCCGGCCCGTGGGCCTGGCCGTGGAGACCAAGCACCCCAGCCCGTACGGCCACCAGCTCGAGGAGGAGGTCCTGAACGTGCTGATGCGGGAGGGGTGGGACCCCGAGACCGGCCGGCTGGGCCGGATCACGGTCTCGCTGATGAGCTTCCACCCCGACGCCGTCCGCCACCTGCTCGAGACGGTGCCCGCCCGCCACGTGTGCCAGCTGGTGGAGACCACCACCCGCCGCACGGTCCGGGAGAGCCTGCGCGTGAACCGCACGACCGCCGCCGTGCTGCACGCCGGGATGCGGCTCGTGGTGCCCCCGGCGCTGCCCGTCATCGCGACCGGGCTCGTGGACATCGTGGGACCCGGCATCGACTTCGTCCGCGCCCGGCCCGACCTGGTGCGCCGGTGGGCCGCCGACGGGCGCGTGCTGCGGGCCTGGACGATCGACACGGCGCGGGACGTGGACCTGTGCCGCGCCCTGGGCATCCAGCAGCTGACCTCCAACCGCCCGGCCGACGTGCTGCGCTGGACCGCGGCGGCCGGCGGGCGGGACGGCGGCGCCGGGATCCCCGCCGGCCCGCCGGTGCCGGCGATCGGACCGGGGCGCCCCCGCTCCGCCGCGATGACGGTCAGGTAACGAGCGGTCACGTCACCGTCCGGCGGGCCCAGCCGCGCGTATGCTCGGCACCACCTGCCCGTTGTCGCGCAGGGCCTTCCGCGTCCTCCGGCACGCGCCGACACGAGACCGCCAGGAGACGGCCATGTCCACCCCCACCCCGCCCGGGGCGCCGAGCCGGGACACCGTCCGCGCCCCCGCCCCGGACCTCCAGGAGGAGGCCCGTCGGCTGGCCGAGCGCGTCCACCGCGAGGTCTCCGCGGCCGTGGCGCCCGAGCGCATCGACTCGGAGCTGTCCCTGCTGAACCGGTTCGCCGAGCACGAGGACGTCGACGTGGTCGTCGGTCCTGTGCTCGCGCAGATCCTCGCCGCGGCGCTGCGGGCCACCCGCCTCACCAGCGGACTGGTCGACCCCACCACCGGCGACGCCGCATGGCGGGCCCAGGACGGTCTGCCCGCCCGCCCGGCCCCGGGGATCGCACACCTGGACTTCGACCTGTCCGCCCGCCGCCTGCGGATGCGGCGGGGCACCGTGCTGGACCTCGCCGAGGTCGCCGACGCCTGGGCCGCGGACCGCACGGCCCGGATCTTCGCGGAGACCTTCCCCGGCCACGGGCTCGTCGCCCGCACCGGCGCGGTGCTGGCCGTCGCCGGCCCTCCCGCCGAGGCCGCCGCCCTGGCCGCGACCCTGGGGACCGGTCCGGGCCCCGCCCCGGACCCGGCCCTGGGCGCCGCCGCCTGGGCCGGCCTCCTGGCGGCGGGCCACCGGGGTCTCGCCGTGCTTCCCCGGCCGGGGAGCGCCCTGGTCAACCCGGTCACCGGTGCCGCGGCGGAGAGTCCGTGGGACCGTGTCGTGGTGGCCGCGCGGAACGCGGTGGAGGCCCAGGCCTACGCCCGCGCCGCCCACGTGCTCGGCGGGGACGCTCCCGGCTGGGTCGCGGCGTGCGGCGCGGAGGGCGAGTTCACCGGCTCGCGGCCCGGCAGCACGCTCCGGCGCCGGCTCCGGACACCCGGTTGGCCCGGCCGGACGGGACACGCGGCCGCCTGACCGGCGCCGCCGGCGCGCGCCCGTGAACACCCTCGTCGTGGGCGGCACCGACGGCGCGATCGCGGCGGCCGACCTCGCCGTGCCCCGCCGGTCGGCTCCCCGCTCCCCGGCCGGCTGAGCACGGCCCGCCGTAAGGTCCAGCGCGCGGTCCACCCCACGGCCCGGCGCACGGCCCGTCGCAGGGTCCAGCCCACGGTCCGTCGCGCGGCTCCGGCGCGGGGACATGGCCCGGACGGGCCCCGTCCGGGCCCCGGCGCCGAGCGCCCGTGCGAGAGCCCGGGCATTCACGAAAAGTAACACGGCGGGGTTTTTCTCCTCCGGGGACCGTGCCCGCCGGCGAGGCCCGAGGACCCGCCTGCCGGGCCCGGCGCGCGCGGCGACCCGCTCCCGCCGACGGCCGCCGGCCCGGGAACCGCTCGATTGCAGTCGAAAACGACCCCTCGGACGGGGCTGCGCCCTGTGATCTCTCCCACGTCCGGCCCGCGCCCCTGCCGGGCGCGCCCCGCCGCCGCCCGGGACGGACTCGACTATGACGCATCGATAACGCCGCGGTGACGGCGGCGTGAGGGGGGCATAACAGCCCCCTGCGTAGAACGGACCTGCCGGTAACACCGGTGTTCGCGCGTCGAAAGGAGTTGGACATGACCTCAGCACCACAACGCTCACACCGCCGCGACGGGGGGTCGTCGGCAGAGCGAGTGCTGTGGGGCGAGGCTGCGGTGAAGGGGGGCGCCGCCGGAGCGCGGTCGAGGCCGGACTCCTCGGCACGGGAGGCCCGGGGCGCCGGGACGAGGCCGAGCCGGCTCCACCACTTCTTCGAGCGCAGCTGCGACCTCACACCGCACGCCCAGGCCCTGCACGCCGACGGCCAGGCCTACACGTACGCGGAGCTGGACGAGCTGGCCAACCGCATGGCCCACCTGATCGCGAGCTACGGCCTCGCCGTCGGGGACCGCGTGGGCATCCTCCTCCAGCGCTCCACGATGCTGTACGCGTCGCTGCTGGCCGTCCTCAAGACGGGCGCCACCTTCGTCCCGATCGACCCGAACCTGCCCGCCGACCGCGTGCAGTTCATCGCCGAGGACTCGGACCTGGCCCTGCTGCTCACCTCGGCGGAGCTCGTGCCGCTCGTCGAGGACGCCGCCGCCGACGTCGTCGACGTCGGGCGGATCGAGGAGCAGCTCGCCGCGGCGCCCGCCCACCGGCCGGAGGTCCGCCACGAGGGCGACCCCACCTGCTACATCATCTACACCTCGGGCTCGACCGGGCGCCCCAAGGGCGTGGAGGTCGCGCACTCGAGCATCTGCAACTTCATCGAGATCGTGCCCGAGGTCTACGACGTCCGTCCCGAGGACCGGGTCTACCAGGGCATGACCATCGCCTTCGACTTCTCCATCGAGGAGATCTGGCCGACCTGGGCCGTCGGCGCCGCCCTGGTGGCCGGCCCCACGGACGAGGCGCGGCTGGGCCGGGGACTCGTCGAGTTCCTGCAGCGCATGGAGATCTCCGTGCTGTACTGCGTGCCGACCGTCCTGGCCACCCTCGAGCACGACCTGCCCGGCATCCGCAGCATCCTCGTGGGCGGAGAGGCCTGCCCGGCGGATCTCGTGGAGCGCTGGTCCACGCCCGGGCGCCGGATGCTCAACACCTACGGGCCCACCGAGGGCACCGTGACCGCCACGTGGGGCGAGCTGACCCCCGGGCGGCCCGTGACCATCGGCAAGCCCCTGCCCACCTACGAGGTGCGCATCCTCGACGAGTCGATGAACGAGGTGCCCGAGGGGGAGCCCGGGGAGATCTGCATCGCCGGCCCGGGCGTGGCCCGCGGCTACGTCAACCTCCCGCACGTGACCGAGGAGCGCTTCCGGCCGCACCCGGACGGACCCCGGGCCGGGCGGATCTACCGCACCGGCGACCTGGGCCGGATCCTGCCCGACGGCGAGATCGAGTACCTCGGCCGGGCCGACAGCGAGGTGAAGATCCGCGGCCACCGCGCCGACCTGCAGGAGATCGAGAACGTGCTCCGGCGCGACGACGCGGTGGCGGACGCCGCCGTGAAGCTCGTCTCCGGGGGCGACGACGTGGCGGCGTTCCTCACGCTGCGCGGCGAGGTCCGCGACGAGCGCGCCCTGTTCGAGCTGCTCCACGACTCCGTGACCGCGGCCCTGCCGCCGTACATGGTGCCGTCCTTCTACGAGATCCTGCCCGCCATGCCGATGATGGTCAGCGGCAAGGTGGACCGGAAGAACCTCCCCGACCCCAGCTCTCCCCGCTTCGTGACGACGGTGGGCCTGGTCCCGCCGCAGACCGAGTCGGAGTGGCAGCTCACGGAGGTCTGGTCCCGGGTCTTCCGGATCCCCGTCGACCAGCTCTCCGCGGAGGCGGACTTCTTCCTGGAGCTCGGCGGGCACTCGCTGCTCGCCGCGACCGCCACCTCCGAGCTGCGCCGGGAGCTCCCCGAGCAGGACATCGCCATCGCGGACATCTACACCTACCCGACCGTCCGGGACCTGGCCCGCCACCTCGACGCCGCCCCGGCGGCCGTCCCGGCCACGGCCGACCCGGACGACCGCCCCACCGCCCTGCACCACACGAGCGGGCGGGTGGCCCTCTGCGGGACGGCCCAGGTGACGACCATGGTCCTGGCGGCCATGGTCGTGGGCTCCCCGCTCGCCGCGGTCCTCTACTCCTACGGCGGGCAGTTCAGCTACCCGCTCATGTGGGACATGCTGCTCGTGGGCGTGCTGGTCTCCGTGCTCGCCCGCTTCTTCCTGCCGTTCCTGGGCTCGCGGGTGCTGGGCCGGTTCGTCCGGCCGGGGCACCACCCGCTCTGGGGGAGGCAGTACTTCCTGCTGTGGTGCATCGACGGACTGACCCGGCTCTCCCCGCTCAGCCTCCTGACCGGCACGCCGATGGCCGCCGGCTACCTGCGCCTGCTGGGCGCCGAGGTCGGCGCCGGCGCCCACGTGGGCACCGCCGCCGTGGGCCTGCCCTCCCTCGTGAGCATCGGCTCCCGCGCCAGCATCGGCTACGGGTCCTCCGTGCAGACCGCGCAGGTGGAGGAGGGCTGGGTGACCATCGCCCCGGTGCGGGTCGGCGACGACGCGTTCGTGGGCGCCAACGCCCTGCTGCAGCCCGGCTCCCGGGTCGAGGACGGCGCCCGGCTGGCGGAGCAGTCCCTGGCCGCGCGCAACCAGGTGATCCCCGCCGGGGAGCACTGGCTGGGCTCCCCGTCCCGGCCCGCCGACGGGGACGACGAGCTGCTCGAGCGGATGGAGCGACGTCCCCTGCCGGGCGGCCGCTGGCCGGCCCCGCTCGTGGCCGCTCTGCTGCTGGGCTGGGCCGCCCTCGAGGTGCTGCCCTTCGTCCTGGTGCTCCCGTCCTTCCTGATGATCTGGATCGCGGCCATCGAGTTCGGTCTGCCGGTGGGCCTGGCGCTCACCCCGGCCGTGGGCGTGGTCTACGTCCTCACGGTGTGCACCGTGGTGGCCGTGGGCCGGGCGATCGTCCTGCGCCGGACCCCGACGGGCATCCACCCGGTCCGCAGCGGCCTCGGCGTGCGCAAGTGGATGGCCGACCAGCTGCTGAGCACCAGCCTGGAGAGCACCAACGCCCTGTACGCCACGCTGTACACCGTGCCCTGGCTGCGCGTTCTCGGCGCCCGGGTCGGTCCCCGCTCCGAGGTGTCCACGGTGGGCCACATCGACCCCGACCTGCTCACCCTCGGGGAGGGCAGCTTCGTCGCGGACATGGCCAGCGTGGGCAGCGCCGTGTACCACCACGGGCACCTGCACATGGAGCGCACCGTCGTCGGCGACCGCTCGTTCGTGGGCAACGCCGCGTTCGTCCCGTCCGGGACCCGGATGGGCGACGGCTCCCTCGTGGGCGTCGCCTCGGTGCCCCCGGCCGACGTGCCGGAGGGGACCTCGTGGCTGGGCTCGCCGGCCATGTTCCTGCCCCGCCGGCAGGACAGCGGCAACTACGACGAGAGCCTCACCTTCCGGCCGTCCCGCGGCAAGGTGGCCGCCCGGCTGATCATCGAGGCGCTGCGCATCACGGTGCCCCCGGCCCTGATCGGCCTGATCGGCTACCTCGGCCTGCTGGCCTCGGTGAGCCTCGTGCCGCAGCTGAGCCTGCTCGGCTTCGTCGCGGTGCTGCCGCTCGTCGCGCTCGCCACCGGGTTCACCGTGGTGCTCGCCGTCGTCGTCCTCAAGTGGGCCATCGTGGGCCGGTACCGGCAGCGGATCGAGCCCCTGTGGGACAACTTCGTGCGGCGCAGCGAGTTCGTCACCGGCGTCTACGAGTCCGCCGCGGTCCCCGCGCTCGTCGGCGGCCTGGTGGGCACCCCGCTGATCGGCCCGGTGCTCCGCCTGTTCGGCGCGCAGATCGGCCGGCGGACCTACATCGGCACGACCTACCTGACGGAGTTCGACCTCGTGCACATCGGCGACGACGCCGCCGTCTCGACGGACGTGTCCCTGCAGACGCACCTGTTCGAGGACCGGGTCATGAAGATGTCCTACGTCGAGATCGGCGAGGGCGCCAGCGTCGGAGCGCGCTCCATCGTGCTCTACGACACGACGGTCGGCGCCGGCGCCACGGTGGACGGGCTGTCGCTCGTGATGAAGGGCGAGCAGCTGCTGCCCCGGACGAACTGGCGCGGCATCCCGGTGCGCTCCGCCTCGGCGGCGCTCACCACGGGCCGCTGAGCCGGCCGTGGACGGCACACGGGTGTCCCCGCGACCCGGGTCGCGGGGACACCGTGCCCACCGGGACGAGGATGCCTCAGGCGCTGCGCATGTAGCCCATCAGCTGGGTGATCTGCGGGGAGGGCGGGGCGCCGAGCTCGTCGGCCATCGTGCTGCAGAAGCTGCGGAAGGTCTGCAGGGCCGGGGCGTTGTTGCCCAGGCCGAGATCCGCCTCGATCAGGACGCGGACCGCGCTCTCCCGCAGGGGGTCCAGGGCCCGGACGTTGGCGGCCAGCAGGTGCGCCCGATAGAAGTCCCCGTGCTCGAGGGACAGCCGCGCCAGGTGCTCCACGGCGTTGACGTAGAGCGTCCGCAGCCGGTCCTGCTCGGCCATCACCCAGCCGTCGTACCAGCCGGGCAGCAGCTGCGCGCCGGCCGGGTCGAGGAACCACGGGTCCTCCGTGGGGGGCGCGGTCGCGGCGGCCGCCTCGTGCAGCGACTCGCGCAGCTCGTGCAGGTCCACCACGACCGGGTCGGCCAGGGCGATGTTGTTGCCGCGGGTGCCCACCGCCCCGGGGACCTGGCGGGAGAGGTTGAAGACGGTGGTGCGCAGGCTGCCCATGGCGCGCTCGGCCGTGCGGTCCGGCCACAGCAGCTCGCCGAGGAAGCGCCGCGGCTTGGGGCCGAGGACGGCCAGGGCCGCCAGCAGCCGCTGCTGCCGCTGGCCCAGGGCCAGCACCGAGCCGTCGAGTTCCACCTCGACATTGCCCAGCAGCCGCAGCGTGATCGAGTGTTCCCCATCCATTGCCATGATCCCCCACTGTCATGAGCCGATTGCCCCGGTGCGCCCTGCCGGTCTTCCCCCGAAGACCGTGGGCGGGACATCCTCCCCCCGGTCCCGCGGCGCCGGATCGGGGGCCGCAGGAAGAGAGGGGTCAGCACCGATGATCCCGGCAGACGTGCTGTGAGTCAAAAGCGAACGGCCGGATGTCGTCGAAAGCAAACGATCGACACGGGTTGACGAGCGCGAACCGACCCGAGGTTTGTGCCGCACCCCGGACAGTGTTACAAGGCTGATCCCCGGGCCGGCCTCACCGGACCGGGCACCTACTCAGGAGATCACCGATGACCGACCATCGACCCGTCACCGGGGTCCGCACGGACCCCCTCGGCAACATCGTCGCCCTGTGCAACCCCACGGAGGTGTGGTCCCCCCGCTCCACGACCCGGGTCATCCGGGACATCGAGTGCGGCGTGCACGACTACTACGTCCCCGGCACGACCGGCCGGCTCCGCGTCCGCGTGGTCTCGGCGGGGTGCGAGAAGCGCCTGTGGGCCGCACCGGAGGACACCGTCTGCAACAACCTGCACGACCTGCCCTCCGTCTGAGCCCCCTGTGCCCTCACCCCCTTCCGCGGGGATGGCGCCCACGGCGGGCCGACCGGGCCGTGCGCCCGGGCGGCCCGCCGCCGGCCGGGGGTCAGAGGTAGCGCACGAGCTCGGTGGCGATGCCGGTGTAGGTGGCAGGGGTCAGCGCGGAGAGCCGCCGGGCGGCCTCCGGGGAGAGGCCCAGGCCCGCCACGAACTCCTGGAGCCGGTCCGCGTCCACCCGCCGCCCGCGGGTCAGCTCCTTGAGCCGCTCGTAGGGGTTGTCCATGCCCTCGACCCCGGCGATCGCCTCGGCGCGCATGACCATCTGGACGGCCTCCGCGAGGACCTCCCAGTTCTGGTCGAGATCGGCGGCCAGCACGTCCTCCGCGACGTCCAGGCGGGCCAGGCCCTTGCGCACGTTGGAGACCGCGAGGAGGGAGTGGCCGAAGGCCACGCCGATGTTGCGCTGGGACGAGGAGTCCGTAAGGTCGCGCTGCCACCGCGACGTCACCAGGGTCGCGCCCAGGACGTCGAGCAGGGCGTTGGAGAGCTCCAGGTTCGCCTCGGCGTTCTCGAACCGGATGGGGTTGACCTTGTGCGGCATGGTGGAGGAGCCGGTGGCCCCCTCCACCGGGACCTGCTGGAAGTAGCCGATCGAGATGTAGGACCACACGTCCGTGCAGAAGTTGTGCAGGACCCGGTTGAACCGCGCGACATCGGCGTAGAGCTCCGCCTGCCAGTCGTGCGACTCGATCTGGGTGGTCAGCGGGTTCCAGGTCAGGCCCAGGGCCTCCACGAAACCGCGCGAGACCTCGGTCCAGTCCGCGTCCGGGACGGAGGCGTAGTGCGCCGCGTAGGTGCCCGTGGCGCCGTTGATCTTGCCGAGGTACTCCGTGCGCTCGATCCGGGAGAGCTGGCGGCCCAGGCGGTGGGCGACCACCGCCATCTCCTTGCCCAGCGTGGTGGGCGTGGCGGGCTGGCCGTGGGTGCGGGAGAGCATCGGCGTGTTCGCGGCGGACTCGGCGAGGCCCGCGACGTCGGCCACGAGCGCACGGGCGGCCGGCAGCCACACGTCGGTCGTGGCGTCCTTGACGCCCAGGGCCCAGGCGAGGTTGTTGATGTCCTCGGAGGTGCAGCCGAAGTGCACGAGCGGCACCAGGTGCCCGAGGCCCAGGGCGGGAAGGCGGCGGCCGATGTAGTACTCCACGGCCTTCACGTCGTGCACCGTCACGGCCTCGATCTCCGCCAGCTCGGCGACCGCGTCGGCGTCGAAGCCCGTGACGATCCTGCGCAGCCCGGCCTTCTGCTCGTCGCCGAGGGGCGCCAGGCCCGGCAGCACCGCGTGCTCGGCCAGGTGGATGAACCACTCGACCTCCACGTGCACGCGATTGCGGTTGAGGGCGGCCTCGGAGAGGTGGTCGACGAGCGGGGCCACGGCCGGCTGGTACCGGCCGTCGAGCGGGCCCAGCGCGACGGGCGGAACGGCGGCGGCGAGCGAGGCGCGCCCGGAGGACAGGATGCGATCGGTGTGGGGCATGGGCACATTCTCCCACGGCGTCCGGGCCGCCCCGGGCGGACGAATTGTCGTCGGCCACCAACTTTCGCGGGACCCGGTTGTAGCTTTCGCGCCCAAAAAATGCCGGGTCGTCCGGAGGGGCGTCATCCACCCGGGAACCCCGGGGGAGCGGGGATAGCATGGCCCCCATGAGTACCAGCGACGCTACCCGCACCCTGGCCGGGGACGCCCCGGCACAGGACGCGGCCCCCGCCACCACCCCGGCGGTCCGGCCGCGCCCGGCTCTGTCCCGGCTTCCCCGCTACGTGGCCGGCAAACCGCCGCTCGTGGTCGAGGGACTGCCCTCCTACAAGCTGTCCTCCAACGAGAACCCGTTCGGGCCCGTCCCGGCCGTCCGCGAGGTCCTCGCCGACTGGGACGCCGTGCACCGCTACCCCGAGACCACCTCCGCGGAGCTGCGGGAGGTCCTGGGCGAGTTCCTCGGCGTGCCCGCCGAGGACGTCGTCACCGGCGCCGGCAGCCTCGGCGCCCTCAACCAGCTGCTGGGCGCCTTCGTGGGCACCGGAGAGGACGGCGCCCCGGACGAGGTGGTCCACGCGTGGCGCTCCTTCGAGGCCTACCCCATCAGCATCGGGCTCTCGGGCGGGCTGAGCGTCCCGGTCCCGAACCGCCGCGACGGCTCGCACGACCTCGAGGCCATGGCCGCCGCCGTCACCGACCGCACCCGGGTCGTGCTGCTGTGCACGCCCAACAACCCGACGGGCCCCAGCCTCACCACCGCCCAGGTCGAGGAGTTCCTCGCCGCGGTGCCCCGCGACGTCCTCGTGGTCATCGACGAGGCCTATCAGGAGTTCCAGCGCCGCGACGACCTCGTGGACGGCATCGACGTCTACCGCCGGCACCCCAACGTCGTCGTGCTGCGGACGTTCTCCAAGGCGCACGGGCTCGCCGGCCTGCGGATCGGCTACTCCGTGGCGGGCCAGGGCATCACCCAGTACCTGCGCCAGAGCTCCCCCGCGTTCTCCGTGACCGACCTCGCCCAGCGCGCGGCCATCGCCTCCGTGCGCCACTACGACCAGGTCGCCGAGCGCGTCCAGCGGGTCGTCGACGAGCGGGAGCGGGTGCTGGCCGGACTCGACGCGCTGGGCTGGCCGTACCCGGAGACGCAGGCGAACTTCGTGTGGCTGAACCTCGGCGAGCACAGCGGGCGCTTCGCCGAGCTGTGCGACGCCCACGCCCTGGCCGTGCGCCGCTTCGGCGACGAGGGCGCCCGCGTCACCGTCGGGGAGCCGGAGGCCAACACCCGGTTCCTCGAGCTCTGCGCGCAGTTCCCGCACGCACCCGTGCTCTGAACCCCGGGCACGAGCGCTCCGCTCCCACCCGAGCACACCGAAAGGACGTCCTGACCATGGATGCCGCCCCGTTCACCCCGGCCGCCCACGCGCCGGACCGTCACGCGCCGACCCCGGAGCCACGCACCCGGCTGGTGCGGCTCCTCGACCGGGAGGGCGTGCCGGCCGAGGACCCGGTCTTCTCGCCGTACGTCGCCGACGTCGGCGCCGAGGAGCTGCGGGACCTCTACCGGTCCATGGCGCTCGCGCGCCGGTTCGACGAGGAGGCCACCCACCTGCAGCGGCAGGGCCAGCTGGTGCTCTGGGCGCCGATGCGCGGGCAGGAGGCCGCTCAGGTGGGCTCCGTCCGCGCCCTGCGCCCGACCGACCACATCTTCCCGACCTACCGCGAGCACGCGGTGGCGATCGAGCGGGGGGTGGACCCCGCCGAGCTGCTCATGGTCTTCCGCGGGCACGCCGCCGGCGGGTGGAAGCCCTCGGAGCACGGCATGAACGTGTACTCGATCGTGCTCGGCTCCCAGGTGCCGCACGCCGTGGGCTACGCCATGGGCATGGACCTGGACCGCCGCGCGGCCGAGGAGGAGGGGCGCGAGGTCGAGCCCGCCGCCACCATCGCGTACTTCGGGGACGGCACCTCGACCCAGGGCGAGGTGCACGAGGGCATGGTCTTCGCCGCCTCCTTCGACGCCCCGGTCGTCTTCTTCGTGCAGAACAACCAGTGGGCCATCTCGGTGCCGTTCTCCACCCAGTCCCGTCTGCCGCTGGCCGAGCGGGCCGCCGGCTACGGGTTCGAGGGGATCCGGGTGGACGGCAACGACGTCCTGGGCGTCCTGGCCGTCTCCCGGTACGCCATGGAGCAGGCACGCGCCGGGCGCGGCCCGGTGCTCGTGGAGGCCGAGACCTACCGGCTGGGCGCCCACACCACTGCCGACGACCCGACGAAGTACCGCCGCCGGGAGGACGAGCGCCACTGGGCCGAGCTCGATCCGCTGCTGCGCCTCGAGACGCACCTGCGCCGGCACCACGGCACGGACGACGCCTTCTTCGACGAGGTCGCCGCGGCCGCGCAGGAGTTCGCCGACCAGACCCGCGCCCACGTCCTGTCCATGGACCCGCCCTCCTTCGAGGAGTTCTTCGACAAGGCCTACGTCGAGCGTCATCCCCTGATCGAGGAGGAGCGCGCCTGGTACGCGGCCTACCAGGCCGGGTTCGACGAGGACGGCCCCGAGGACGGCTCCGACGGCAGTTCCGGCGTCGACGGCACCGCCGGGCCCGATCGCGGCACGCAGGCCTCGAGCCTGACCGTCGCGGCCGATCCCGTCACCGGGGTCCCCGACGAGCGCTCCGCCGGCACCGAGGAGGACCTCGCATGAACGCCGCTCCCGACCTGACGATCGCCAAGGCCGTCAACGCCGGCCTGCGCCGGGCCATGGAGAAGAACCCCCGGGTGCTGCTCATGGGCGAGGACATCGGCTCCCTGGGCGGCGTCTACCGCGTCACCGAGGGGCTCAAGAAGGACTTCGGCGGACACCGCGTGATGGACACCCCGCTGGGGGAGGCCGGGATCGTGGGCACCGCCGTGGGTCTCGCCCTGCGCGGCTACCGGCCCGTGTGCGAGATCCAGTTCGACGGCTTCTCCTTCCCGGCCTTCAACCAGATCACCACGCAGCTCGCGAAGATGCGCAACCGCACGAACGGGGACGTCACGGTCCCCGTCACCATCCGGATCCCCTACGGCGGGGTCATCGGCTCGGTGGAGCACCACTCCGAGTCCCCGGAGGCCCTCTTCGCCCACACCGCGGGGCTGCGCATCATCACGCCGTCCAACGCCCAGGACGCCTACTGGATGACCCAGCAGGCGATCACCTGCGACGACCCGGTGATCGTCTTCGAGCCCAAGCGCCGGTACTGGCTCAAGGGCGCGGTCGACACGCAGCGCCCCGCCGCCGACCCGTTCACCGCCCAGGTGGTCCGGCCGGGGGAGGACGCCACGGTGGTGGCCTACGGCCCGCTCGTGCCGGTCGCCCTCGCCGCGGCGCAGGCCGCCGAGGAGGACGGCCGCAGCGTGGAGGTCATCGACCTGCGGTCCCTGTCGCCGATCGACTTCGACACCGTGGAGGACTCCGTGCGCCGGACCGGGCGCCTGGTCGTCGCCCACGAGGCCCCGACCTTCGGCGGCCTCGGAGGGGAGATCGCCGCCCGCATCACCGAACGGGCCTTCTACTCCCTCGAGGCGCCGGTGCTCCGGGTGGGCGCCTTCCACCTGCCCTACCCCGTGGCGGCCGTCGAGGACCAGTACGTGCCGGACCTGGACCGGATCCTCGAGGCACTGGACCGCTCCTTCGCCTACTGACCCCGCCGACCCCGGCCGCCGGCCCCTCCGGGCCGGCGGCGCCGTCGCCGACCCGGAGGGGCCGCGCGAGAGAGGAAGTACTGACATGCCGCAGATCTTCAACCTGCCCGACGTCGGCGAAGGCCTGACCGAGGCGGAGATCCTCGCGTGGCGAGTGGCGCCGGGGGAGACCGTCACGGTCAACCAGGTGCTCGTCGAGATCGAGACCGCCAAGTCCGTGGTGGAGCTGCCGTCCCCGTACGCGGGCACCGTGCTCGACCTGCTGGTGCCCGAGGGCCGCACCGTGGAGGTCGGCACCCCGATCATCGCCGTGGGCTCCCCCGAGGAGGCCGCCGGCACGGGACCCGCCCCGGAGGGGACGCCGGGGATCCTCGGGGAGACCCCGGCGGCGCCCGAGGCCGACGGCGACCGCCCGCTCGTGGGCTCCGGGCCCAAGGCGCCCGAGGCCGACGGCGACCGCCCGCTCGTGGGCTCCGGGCCCAAGG
>NZ_MKJW01000075.1:0-65775 GCF_001942375.1 Kocuria sp. CNJ-770 | reverse complement strand
GGGCCGAGGCCCCGCACCTGCAGGAGTGGATCGACCGCGGCCACTGAGCCGCCCGTCCCGCCGGGCCCGGTACCGGGCCCGGCGGGACTCAGGTGTCGTCGAGAAGGGTGCGCCGCCACCGGTGGACGAAGCCGAGGGCGCCGGCCAGGAGCAGGGCCGCGGAGCCGACGGGCACCAGGGCCGCGGTGCGGTAGCCCCACGTCTCCCCGAACCACCCGGAGAGCACGAGGCCCACGGTCATCCCCACGCTCATCGCCGCGGTCATCACCGTGGTGAGGGCCGTGACCCGCGAGCTCGGCGCCACGAGCCGCGCGAGCTCGTAGACGGCCACCAGGCAGGGACCGGTGGTCAGCCCGGCCACCGCCAGGGCGAGCACCATTCCCACGGAGTCGTCCGGGACCGTCAGCAGCATGGAGGCCAGGACCGCCCCCGAGGCCGCCCCCACCCAGCGGTTCCACAGCCGCAGCTCCTCCGTGCGGGCGGAGGCGAAGACCGCCGCGACCGCCGAGGTCAGCCCCGTGACCGCGTAGAGCCAGGCCACCGAGACCACCGCGTCCACGGAAATGGCGAAGACGACCACGGAGCCGAGGATCGACCCCAGCAGGGCACCCAGCGTCCCCATGCCCACCACCGGGAGCAGGCGCAGCTGCGCGATCCGGCGCCGCCGGAGCCGGGCCGCCCGGGTGAGCCCCGCGGCGGCGGGGGCGCGGAAGCGCAGGAGCCGGCGCGGCAGCCGCGCCGAGCAGTGCAGGAGGAAGACCGTGGTGCCGGCCAGGGTGAGGGCCGCCGAGAGTGCCAGCACGGCGGCCGGCCCGAGCGTGACGGCCACGAGCCCGGTGACCACGGCGGCCAGGACCGTCGCCAGGGAGTCCATCACGCTCTCGTGGCGCAGCGCCGTGTCGAAGAGGTCCTGCCGGTCGTCCCGGCCGAGCAGCGACCACCAGCGCAGCCGGCACACCACGCCCATCTGCGGCAGGACCAGTCCGGCGAGCAGGCACGGCAGGACCAGCCGGACGGGGTCGGGCTCGGCGGCGGCGGAGGCCCCCGGCAGCAGCCGGACGAGCCACCAGACCGCCACCGGATTCGCCAGCGTGAGCAGGACGAGGCCGAGCTGGCGGCCCCGCCAGGAGG
Source organism: Kocuria sp. CNJ-770 (assembly GCF_001942375.1). Classification (NCBI taxonomy): domain Bacteria; kingdom Bacillati; phylum Actinomycetota; class Actinomycetes; order Micrococcales; family Micrococcaceae; genus Kocuria; species Kocuria sp. CNJ-770. Next base: position 64,644 of record NZ_MKJW01000075.1, on the reverse strand, counting down.
CGGCCGCCCCCATGGCCAGCCCGCACACGGCGGAGCCGAGGGTCACGGCCCCGGCGCACAGCGTGCCGAGGGCCGGGGACCCGGAGATCAGGGCCACCGTGGTGAGCACGCCCAGCGGCACCATGGTCTGGGGCAGGCGCACCAGCAGGGTCAGCACCGGGTAGAGGGCGCCGCTGACGGCGGCGAGCTCGCGGGAGTCGGCCAGCGGCGAACGGCTGGCCATGCTGATCCCGCCGAGCGGTTCGGGGGCGCGCGTGCTGCTCACGAGGGTGGTCCGGTTCCTTCCGGTGGGGGCCGGGGCACGCACCAGCCTAGCCACGGCGTCGGTCGATGACGGAAAGCGTCGGCCCCGCGCAGCGCGGCCCGCTCCCGCGCGGACCGGGGAGGTCGGGAGCGTCCCGCGCCGGGGCGGTCGAGCCCCGCCGCCGCTCAGGCCGACGGGTCCCGCTCTGCTCCAGGACGGGTGGGATCCGCGGCGGGACCCTGGGCAGTGCTGTCCTGGGCAGTGCTGTCCTGGGCAGTGCTGTCCTGGACGGCGCCGTCCTCGAGGGTGCGGCCCTGGACGGCGCCGTCGTGGTCGGTGCCGTCCTCGAGGGCGCTGTCCTGGTGGGCCGCGTCCGGCGCCGTGCCGGTCCGCGGGCTCCGGAGGCCGGCCGCGCGGTGGGCGAGCCCGGCCACGAGGCCGCCCAGCAGGGGTGCCGCCCAGAAGAGCCACAGCTGCCCGAGGGGGGACGAGCCCGCGACCACGGCGGCGCCGGTGGAGCGGGCGGGGTTCAGCGAGCCGCCGTCGAACGGCGCGGTGACCGTCAGCAGGAAGGCCAGCGCAGCGGCCATCGCGATCGGGGCGAGCACGGCGTTGGCCCGGGGCGCGGTCGAGCCGAGCACCACGAGGGCGAGCAGGGCGGTGGCGACGAACTCGACCAGCAGGACCGTGGTCCACCCCGCCTGGGAGGCGGAGTTCGCCCCGAAGCCGTTGGAGACGCCAGCGATCACCTGGGCGGTGGTGGAGGTGTCCAGCAGGGTCATCAGCACCGCCCACAGCACGCCCGCGGCGCTCAGCGCGCCGAGCACCTGGGCCAGCACGCAGCCGATCGCGGACCCGGGAGCGGTCCGGCCCGCGACCACGGCGGCCAGCGTCACGGCCGGGTTGAAGTGGCCGCCGGAGACGTGCCCGAAGGCCACGACCGCGGCGAGCAGACCGAGACCGAAGCCCAGCGCGGAGTCGATGACCTCCGTGGCGAACATGCCCGTGCCCAGCCCGGCGAAGACGAGCAGCGCCGTGCCCGCGAACTCCGCGGCCCACTGCGCCGGGCGGAGGGGTCCTGCCCGGCGGCCGGCGCCGGGTCCTTGCGCGCGGCCGCGGGCACCGGGGCGGCGAGGCCGGTAGGCTCGGGGTCGCGCCGGCCGGCGAGGGCGGCGGTGTCGGCGCGGTGCTCCGGCCGGGCCGCGGCGACGGCGCCTGCGCGGGTGCTGCCGGCGGCGGGTCCTGGGCGCCGGGGCGCACGGGGGCCGTGCGGACGTTCTCGGTCATCGGGTTCTCCTGGGGGTCGGGTCGACACGGACGGGGGTGCCGTGGCGGTCGGGCGGCGGACGCCCGTGCCATGCAACCACAGCCCACCTGAAAGGGCGGTGAGACACCGCGGTGCGGACCCGGCCTGCACGGCTGGACGGTGCTGGCGGACGGTGCTGCTGGACGGCACGGCCCGACTACACTGACCGCATGCCTGGACCCCTCCTCCGCCCCGACGCCGGACACGACCCCGCCCGGCCCGAGTACGCCGACTCCGTGCGCGCCGCCCTGCTGGGCGGGGCCCTGGGGGACGCGATCGGCTACCGGGCCGGTGCGGACGCCCCGTCCGCCGAGCACCCGAACCCCGACGGCGGTGCCGGGCGGCTGCTGGTCTCCGACGACACGCAGCTGTCCCTCTACACGCTGGACGCCCTCCTGGAGGTCGTGGAGTGGGCCAACGACGGCCAGCCCGCCGACGAGACCGCCTGCCTGTGGCTCGCCTACCTGCGCTGGCTGCGCACCCAGGGGGTGCCCCACCCGTCCGAGGCACCACGGCCCCTGCCCCGCCGGCTCGACGAGCACGAGGTCCTGCACGCCGTGCGGGACCCGGCCGGCACGGTGCTGGAGGCCCTGCGGAGCGGACGGATGGGCGAGGTCGAGCGGCCGCTGCTGCCGGACGCCGAGGACGCCGCGGCCGTGCTGCGCTCCGCCCCCTTCGGCCTGCTGCCCCACGTGGGGTGGCGCACCCTCGCGCCGCTGGCGATCAACGGCGCGGCGCTGACGCACGGGCACCCCGAGGCGCAGAGCGCCGCGGCGGTCTACGGCTTCACCGTGCACGCCGCCGTCCGGGCCCGCCGGGAGGGGACGGCACGGCCGGTCGCCGCCGCCGTCGCCGCCGCCCGCGAGACCGCCGCGCACTTCACCCACCCGGTCGGCGAGACCCTCGCCCGGCTCGACGACGCCGTGCGCGCCGCCGGTGCGGCAGACCCCGGCCCCCGGGGCGCTGCTCGACGGGGCGCCCGGAGGACCTCGGGTGCGGCACCGACGGCGCCCGTGGTCCTGGCGGCCGGGCTCCGGGCGGCCCTGCGCGCCGAGGCCGAGGACCCGGCGGCCGCGGACCCGCAGGCGGTGTTCCGCCGCGCGGTGGGCCTGGGCACCGCCTCCGGCGTCGCCCCGGAGGCCACCGCGTCGATCGCCGGCGCCGTCACGGGCGCGGCGCTCGGCACGGCCGCCCTCCCCCCGGAGTGGCTGGCCCTGCTGGACGCCCGGGACGCGGTGGCCGACTCCGCCGAGCGCTGGCTCAGGGAAGTCGGGGCGCCAGGCGCCTGACGCTCAGGCCGCAGCCGGCGAGCAGCGCCCCGACCGAGCCTGCCCCGGAGCGCCGGACGAGGTCCACCACGATCCCGGCGCAGGCCCTGGCGTCCTCGAGGGCGTCGTGGTGTCGCTCCAGGGGGACGCCGGCGGCCTCCGCGGCCCGCGGCAGCGCGTAGGACGGCAGGTCGTAGCCGCGCCGGGCCAGCGCCAGGCTGCACGCGTACGCCAGCGGGGCGTGCCGGGTGCCCGTCTCCGCGCAGGCGGCGCGGATCACGCCCATGTCGAAGGCCGCGTTGTGCGCCACGACCAGCTCGTCGGCGTCGTCGGCGAGGATCCAGTCCTCGATCCGGGGCCACAGCTCGTCGAAGACCGGGTGGCCGGCGACGGTGCGCTCGGTGATCCCGTGGATGCGGACGTTGCCGGGGTCGAAGGCGGCGCGGGTGCGCGGGGGCCGCATGTACGCGGAGCGCTCCTCCACCACCACCCCGGCGCGGACCCGGACCAGTCCCACCGCGCACGGCGAGCCGATGAAGCGGTTGGCGGTCTCGAAGTCGATCGCGGTGAAGTCGAGGGAGGACGGGGCTGCCGGGGACCCGGCGCCGGTCGTCCCGGGCGCCGGCCCGGGAGCCGCGGCGGGAGACGGTGCGTCGGTGGCGGGGGAAGCGGGAAAAGGCACCGGAACAGCCTACTGCCCCGGCTCAGGCGTGGGCGCCGCGCAGGTGGGTTTCGATCCACTCGTCCGCCCGGGCGATGGCCTGGTTGATCTGGGCGGTGTCGAGGTCGTGGTGCATGGCGTACGCGACCGCCTGCAGCGGGAAGGTGCGCGCGTGCAGCCGGGCCCGTTCGTAGACCGGCTCGGACACGGCGGCCCGCAGGACGTCCCAGCCGTACCACAGTCCGAGGGAGGCGGCGTCGTGCGCGGGGTCGTAGAGGCAGGCGTGGTCCCAGTCGATGATGCCGGTGAGCTCCTCCCCGTCCCAGAGCATGTTGTGCCCCATCAGGTCCCCGTGCACCAGGGAGGGGGTGACGGTGGGCAGCGCCGCCAGCTCGGCCACGGCCCCCCGGGCCGCCGCCTGGTTGCGGGGCAGCAGCCGCGGGATGACCTCGTCGAGCAGCACGTGCCGGCGGCGGTGGCCGCCCCAGTGCTGGCCGGGCCGGTCCAGGTAGGCTGCGAAGCCCGAGGAGTCGACCTCCGCGAGCTCGGTCAGGACCCGGTGCAGCACGGCCGGGTCGCCGTATCCGGGCGGGTGCGGCACCCCGGGGAGCCAGGTCAGCCCCACCCCGGTGTAGCCGTGCGCGACCACCACGCCCGTCAGCGGCCGCGGGATCGGGAAGGAGAAGCGGGGCAGCCGGCGCAGGACCTCCGTGCGCCGCTCCACCTGCTCGCAGACGGTGGCGTTCTTGGCGATCCGCACGGAGATGATGTGCCCCACGTTCACCACCACGTGCGCGGAGCCGCCGGCGTGGACCTCCCACTCGCTGCGCGCCATGCGGATCCCCGCCTCGGCCAGGACGGCCTCGACGGCGCCGGCGAAGGGGAGGTGCTGGAGCGACGACCAGGGCATGGGCTGTCTTCTCGGTCCGGGTGGGGTCAGTCGGGGACGGCGCCCGTGTCCGCGCCGAGCGCGGCCAGGAGGTGCGGGAGCAGGGCGGTCATGGCCCGGCCCCGGTGGCTGACGGCGTTCTTCTCCGCGCGGGTGAGCTGGGCGACGGACCGGTCGGAGCCCTCCGGCAGCAGGACGGGGTCGTAGCCGAAGCCGCCCTCCCCCACGGGTTCCCGCAGCAGCGTGCCGCGCAGCGTCCCGGTCTCCACGTGCTCCCTGCCGTCGGGGGTCGCGAGGGCCGCGGCGCACACGAACTCGGCGCCGCGGTGGGTGTCGGGGATGTCGGCGAGCTGGTCGAGCAGCAGCCGCAGGTTGGCGGCGTCGTCGCCGTGCCGGCCGGACCACCGCGCCGAGAAGATCCCGGGGGCGCCGTGCAGCACGTCCACGGCCAGCCCGGAGTCGTCGGCCACGGCGATCAGCCCCGTGGCGGCGGCCGCGGAGCGGGCCTTGAGCAGGGCGTTGGCCGCGAAGCTCGTGCCGTCCTCGACGACGTCGGGGGCGCCCGCGGCGGCGGCGTCCAGCACGAGCCGCTGCACGTCCGCCCCGGGCAGCGCGGCCGCGATCATCTCCCGCAGCTCGGTCAGCTTCCCGGCGTTGTGGGTGGCCAGCACCACACGGGCGCCGTCGTGCTCAGGCACCGTCGCCCTCCCGCAGCGTCTCCACCTGGATCTGGGTCAGCTGGGCGCAGCCGGCGAGCGCCAGGTCCAGCAGGGCGTCGAGCTCGGCCCGGTCGAACGGGGCGCCCTCGGCGGTGCCCTGCACCTCCACGAAGTCCCCGGAGCCGGTGACGACCACGTTCATGTCGGTCTCGGCCCGCACGTCCTCCACGTAGGGAGGTCGAGCATGGGCACCCGTCGATGATCCCCACGGACACGGCGGCGACGGTGTCGGTCAGCGGCTGGGCGCGCCGGGCGATCAGCCCCTCGGCGCGCGCCCAGTTCACCGCCTCGGCCAGCGCCACGTAGGCGCCGGTGATCGCGGCGGTGCGGGTCCCGCCGTCGGCCTGGAGGACGTCGCAGTCGAGGACCACGGTGTTCTCCCCCAGGGCGGAGAGGTCGATGACGGAGCGCAGGGACCGGCCGATGAGCCGGGAGATCTCGTGGGTGCGCCCGCCGATCTTGCCCTTGACGGACTCCCGGGCGGAGCGGGTGGAGGTGGCGCGCGGGAGCATGGCGTACTCGGCGGTCACCCAGCCGCGCCCCTCCCCCTTCAGCCAGCGCGGGACGCCCTCCGTCACGGAGGCGGTGCACAGCACCCGGGTGCTGCCGAACTCGATGAGCGCGGAGCCCTCCGCCTGCTGGGACCAGCCGCGGGTGATGGTGATGGGTCGCAGCTCGTCGGGTGAGCGGCCGTCCGCCCGGGTCGCCCCCGGGATCGAGGAGGCCTGCGCGGTCGTGTCGACGGGGGTTTCCATGAGACCCACCTTACTCCCCGGTCCGGGCCGGGACGCCGCGTCCGCGGCGCCGGGGGTCACGGTCCGACGGCGGCGGCGGGGCGGCCGCTGCTGTGCCGGACGATGCGGTAGGTGTAGGCCGGCTCGGCCAGGCCGATGGGGCCCTCGAAGACCTCCTCGGCCTCCTCCACGGCCCGCGTCGGCGAGTTCCAGACCGGCAGGTGGGTCAGCAGCAGCTTGCGCGCCCCGGCGTCCCGGGCCGCCTCGCCGGCGCGCCGGCCGGTGAGGTGGATGCCGCGCAGGGCGTCGTCGCGGCCCTCGTGGTAGGCGGCCTCGCAGAGGAACACGTCGGCGTCGTGCGCGGCGCGCACCAGCCCCTCGCAGGCGTCGGTGTCCCCGGAGTAGGTCAGGGTGCTGGGCCCCATCACCCGTCGTAGTCCAGGCGCAGGGCGTAGGGCTCGGGAATGGGGTGCTCCACCAGATAGGGCGTGATCGTGAACGGCCCGATCCGCACGGGCTGCTCGGGCACCCAGGAGTGGAACTCGAACTCCCCGTGCATGCCCGGGTCGAGCGGCAGCCCGTGGGTGCTGCTGAGGTAGTCGTGGATCCCCGTGGGCCCCCACAGCGGGATCCGGGGCCCGCCCCAGCCCCGGGGGTCCCACTTGACGGCCACGTGCAGCCCGGCGAGATCGACGCAGTGGTCCGGGTGCAGGTGGCTGACCAGCACGGCGTCGATGTCGTGCAGGTCCAGGTGCCGCTGGAGCACGCCCAGGGCGCCGTTGCCCATGTCCAGCAGGATCCGCCAGACCCGGCCCGCGGCGTCCTCGCCGCTGACCAGGTAGCAGGAGGCCGGGGAGTCCGGACCGGCGAAGGATCCGGTGCATCCGATGATGGTGAGTTTCATGGGCGAGGGCCTTCCAGGGGAACCGGTGGGACGGCGGCCGCACCGGCCGCGGGGCTTCAGGCGCCGGACGGGCCGGCGCCCCCGATCATCTCCGGGGTGATCCGGGCGAGCGAGCCCGTGGGGAACTGCTCCGCCACGGAGCTGGTGTGCCGCACGCGCGCCACCTCCGGGCCGAGGAAGCGCCGGGCGAGGACCTCGAAGGACGCCGCGTCCCCCGTGGCGAGGAACTCGTGCCTGGCCGACCCGCCCGGCGCCCCCGGCTCGCGCTCGAGCCCGTGGCTGACGAGCGCACGGTAGACGTCCTGGGCGGTCTCCTCCGCGCTGGAGACCAGGGTGACGGTGTCGCCCATGACGTAGGAGATCACCCCGGTGAGCAGCGGGTAGTGGGTGCAGCCCAGGACGACCGTGTCCACGCCCGCGTCCTTGAGCGGGCCGAGATAGCCCTGCGCCGTCGCGAGGAGCCCGGGGCCGGTGGTGACCCCCGCCTCCACGTAGTCGACGAACGCCGGGCAGGCCACCGAGTCGATCCGCAGGTGCGGGGCGGCGGCGAAGGTGTCGTCGTAGGCGCGCGAGCCCACCGTGGCCTCGGTGCCGATCACGCCGATCCGGCCGTTGCGGGTCGAGGCCACCGCGCGGCGCACCGCCGGCTGGATCACCTCGACCACCGGGATGCCGTAGACCCGGGTGTAGCGCTCCCGGGCGTCGCGCAGCACCGCGGCCGAGGCCGTGTTGCAGGCGATCACGAGCAGCTTGACCCCGGAGTCGACGAGCTCGTCCATGATCCGCAGGGCGTGCGCCCGCACCTCCGCGATCGGCAGCGGCCCGTAGGGCCCGTGCGCGGTGTCGCCCACGTAGACGATCTCCTCGTGCGGGAGCTGGTCGATGATGGCGCGGGCCACGGTGAGCCCGCCCACCCCCGAGTCGAACACGCCGATGGGTGAGCCGGGATTGGGGCCGCGCGCGGCGCGGCCGCCGGGCCCGAAGACGTCGTCATCCTGCATATCGTCAAGAGCGTAGTCCGCGGCGTGCCGCCGCCCCAAACCCCACGGCGGCCGCCGCGGTGTGATCACGGCCACGGGCGCTCCCCGCACGGAATCCCCGCACGCTCCGCCGCACGTCGGCCCCGGGTCAGCCCTCGATCACCTCCGGGTCAGTGACGGGGCAGGTCGTGCAGCAGCGCCTCCATCAAGGTCTCCTGCAGCCACGAGACGAAGTTGTACAGCAGCGACATGTACGCCTCGACGTCCTCGATCGCGGACCAGTCGTCGTAGCGGCCGACCCGTTCGGCGTCCTCCTGGCTGCGGATCTCCAGCCGGTCGGCCAGCACCAGCCGGACGTCGTTGAGCGCCTGCCCGAAGGCCTGGGCCTGCTCGGGGTCCAGGCGCACGGGCTGGGCCTCCAGGGCCAGGGCGGCCTGCTTGAGCGCACCCATCTTGGTCTCCCGCAGGCCCCGCTCCGTGTACCGGCGGAACTCCGCGGCCCGCTCCGGGTCGGGGCTGGCGTCGGGCAGCAGCCGCCGCAGCGCGGAGTCCTCCGGGGCGGAGGCGTCCGCGGACACCCCGAGCATGCGCTCCAGCGGGTCCTGCGCGGCCGGCTCCTCGGGCGCCAGGGTCTGCGCCACGTCCGCGAAGAGCTTCTGCAGCAGATCCTTCTCCGCGTCCTCGAACCGGGCGGTGATGCCCTTGCGGGTCGACCGGAATCCCTGTGCCACTCAGCGTCCCCCCGCTTGCTCGAAGGTGGCCCACAGCCCGAAGCCGTGCATGGCCGCCGTGTGCGTCTCGGCCTCCTCCAGGGAGCCGCTGGCCACGACGGAGCGCCCGTGGTGGTGGACCTCCAGCATCAGGCCCGGGCCTTGCCCTCCGGGTAGCCGAAGTAGGAGCGGAAGACGTACGTCACGTAGCTCATGAGGTTGACCGGGTCGTCCCAGACGACCACGTTCCAGGGGCGCTCGGTCGCCGAGGACACCGACGTCTCCCCGGTGGTCCGGGTGCCGGTCTCCGGGGAAACGGTGGCCGCGGCGCGGACGGCGGCGGGGAGGGTGCAGTGCATGGTCCGTCCATCGTAGCGAGTCCCGGGGGCCGGGCGCACCGGCGGCGTCGCTAGAGTGGTGCCCGTGAACCAGCGCAGCCACCCGTGGACCCCGCCGCCCACGTCCCTGATGACCGACCACTACGAGCTGACCATGCTGCAGGCGGCCCTGCACTCGGGCACCGCGCACCGGCGCAGCGTGTTCGAGGTGTTCGCCCGGCGCCTGCCGGCCGGGCGCCGCTACGGCGTGGTGGCCGGCACCGGCCGCCTGCTGGAGGGCCTGGAGAGCTTCTGCTTCGACGACGAGCAGCTGAGCTTCCTCGCCGCCACCGGGGTGGTGAACCGCTCCACCCTGGACTACCTGGCCGGGTTCCGGTTCACGGGCTCGATCTCCGGCTACGCCGAGGGCGAGGCCTACTTCCCCTCCTCGCCGCTGCTCGTGGTGGAGGCGACGTTCGCGGAGGCGTGCGTCCTGGAGACCTACTTCCTGTCGGTGCTCAACTACGACAGCGCCGTGGCCTCGGCCGCCTCCCGCATGGTCGGTGCGGCGGCGGGCCGCCCGTGCATCGAGATGGGCTCGCGCCGGGCCCACGAGGAGGCCGCCGTCGCGGCGGCGCGCGCGGCGGTGATCGGCGGCTTCGACTCGACGTCCAACCTCGAGGCCGGCCACCGCTACGGGCTCCGGACCGTGGGCACGGCCGCCCACTCCTTCACCCTCCTGCACGACAGCGAGGAGGACGCCTTCCGCGCCCAGCTGGAGTCGATGGGCCGCGGCACCACGCTGCTCGTGGACACCTACGACGTGGAGGCGGCCGTGCGCAGGGCCGTGCAGCTCGCCGGGCCCGAGCTGGGCGGGGTGCGCCTGGACTCCGGGGACCTCGTCACCCAGGCCTCGTGGGTGCGCGGCCTGCTCGACGAGCTCGGCAACCCGGACACCCGGATCACCGTCACCTCCGACCTCGACGAGTATGCGATCGCCGCCCTCAACGCCGCGCCGGTCGACGCGTTCGGCGTGGGCACCCGCGTGGTCACCGGCTCCGGCGCCCCGACCTCCTCCATGGTCTACAAGCTCGTGGCCCGGGAGGACTCCGCCGGGACGCTGCAGCCCGTGGCCAAGGCCGCCGTGGGCAAGGCCTCCCTCGGCGGGCGGAAGTACGCGCTGCGCCGCCGCGACCAGCGGGGCACCGCCACGCACGAGATGGTCGGCATCGGCCGGTCCCCGCTCGACGACGGCGACGACCGGCCCCTGCTCGAGGAGTTCGTCCGCGACGGGCAGCTGCTCGACGGCTGGACCGGGCCGTCCGGCGTGGAGCGGGCGCAGGCGAGGCACACCGCCTCGATGGCCGAGCTCCCCCGCTCCGCCCGGCGGCTGAGCGAGGGAGACCCCGTGATCCCCACCGTCGTCGAGCCGGAGGCCGTCGCCTGAGCCCCCGGGCCCGCTCGGCCCGACCCCATCCCCACCGACCCGCACCGACCCGGCCCGAGCCCATTCCACCGGAGCCGGCCGACTAGAGGAGGAGCACCATGAGGACCGCACTGATCGTCGTCGACGTGCAGAACGACTTCTGCGAGGGCGGGGCCCTCCCCGTGACCGGCGGCGCCGAGGTGGCCGCCGCCGTGTCGGAGCACCTCGAGAACCACCACGGGGAGTACGCCGCCGTGGCCGCGACCCAGGACTGGCACATCGACCCCGGGGCGCACTTCTCCGACGAGCCCGACTACGTGCACTCCTGGCCCGTGCACTGCGTGGCCGATTCGGCCGGCGCGCACTCGCACCCGGACCTGGACACCGACTGGATCCAGGCGTGGTTCCGCAAGGGCGAGCACGACGCCGCCTACTCCGGCTTCGAGGGCCTGCTCGCCCCGGACGCGGACGTGCCCATGGGTGACGACGAGGACGTGGACGACGAGCCCGACGTCAGCCTGGACGACTGGCTGCGCGAGCACGAGATCGAGGCCGTGGACATCGTGGGCCTGGCCGCCGACCACTGCGTGCGGGCCACCGCTCTGGACGCCGTCGAGGCCGGCTACGACACCCGGGTCCTGGTCGGGCTCACCGCCGGTGTCGCCGAGGAGTCCACCGCCCGCGCCCTGCAGGAGATGGCTGACGCGGGCGTCGAGCTCGTCCACTCCTGACCCACCCCCTGTCTCCCGCGCTCTCCTCCGCTCACCTCCGCGAGGTTGCGGCTGTCGGCGGCCGGCGGCGCCGCGGTGGCCGACAGCCGCGACCTCGCGGGGAGGAGCGCGGGGTCACTTGCGGCCGATGAACCAGTCCTGGAGCTTCTTCACGCGGGCCTGCAACTGCTCCTCGTTGGCCTGCGCCACCGGCGGGCCGCCGCAGACGCGGCGCAGCTCGTTGTGCACCATGCCGTGCGGGGTGCCCGTGCGCGACGCCCAGGCCGAGACGTTCTTGGACAGGGTCGAGCGCAGCTCCTTGAGCCGCCGGTGGTCGGGCACGGCCGGCGCCTCCGGGGCCCGGGCCGTGCCCGAGCGACGACGGGCGTGCTGCGACTGCCGCTCCCGCAGCAGCGCCGAGACCTGGTCCGCCTCGAGCAGCCCGGGAATGCCCAGGAAGTCGGCCTCCTCCTCGGAGCCCACGGCCACGCCGCCGCCGAACGCGCCGCCGTCGAAGAGCACGCCGTGGAAGGACGCGTCGGAGCCGATGGCCTCGAAGCGGCCCTGCGCGAGGGTCGAGGACGCCTTCTCCTCGCGGTTGGCCTCCTCGAGCAGGTCGTCGTCCCAGCCCTCCTCCATCGGGTCGGCGGGCAGGCCGGTCTCCGCGGCCGCCGGCTTGTCGAGGGCGTGGTCCCGCTCGGCCTCCATCTCGTTGGCCAGCTGCATCAGCGCGGGCACGGACGGCAGGAACACGGACGCGGTCTCCCCGCGCTTGCGGGCGCGCACGAAGCGGCCGACGGCCTGGGCGAAGAACAGCGGGGTGGAGGTGGACGTCGCGTAGACGCCCACGGCCAGGCGCGGGACGTCCACGCCCTCCGAGACCATGCGCACGGCGACCATCCAGCGGCTGTCGCCGGCGGAGAACTCGTCGATCCGGTCCGAGGCGCCCTTGTCGTCGGAGAGCACCACGGCGGGGTTCTCCCCGGTGATCCGGCGCAGCTGGGCGGCGTAGGCCTTGGCGTCCTGGTGGTCGGTCGCGATGACCAGCGCCCCGGCGTCGGGCACGGTGCGCCGCACCTCGGTGAGCCGCTGGTCGGCGGCCTGCAGCACCGAGGGGATCCACTGCCCCTGGGGGTCCAGGGCGGTGCGCCAGGCCTGCGAGGTGATGTCCTTGGTGAAGCCCTCGCCGAGCTCCGCGGCCATCTCCTCGCCCGCGCTCGTGCGCCAGCGCATCTGCCCCGAGTAGGCCAGGAAGATCACCGGGCGGACCACGTGGTCCTTCAGGGCGTCCCCGTAGCCGTAGGTGTAGTCGGCGCTGGAGCGGCGGATGCCGTCCCCGTCCTCCACGTAGCGCACGAAGGGGATCGGGGCGGTGTCCGAGCGGAACGGGGTGCCGGTCAGCGCGAGCCGGCGCACGGCCGGGTCGAAGGCCTCCTGCAGTCCGTCGCCCCAGGTCAGCGCGTCCCCGGCGTGGTGGATCTCGTCCATGATCACCAGGGTGCGGCCGGCCTCGGTGCGGGCGCGGTGGAGCAGCGGCTTCATGGCCACCTGCGAGTACGTCACCGCGGCGCCGAGGTAGTCCCGGCCGTGGGAGCCGTCCGAGTTCTTGAAGTTCGGGTCGATCGCCAGCCCCACCCGGGCGGCGGCGTCCGCCCACTGGCGCTTGAGGTGGTCGGTGGGGGTCACCACCGTGATGCGGTTGACGGTGCCGCGGTCGAAGAGCTCCTTGGCCGCCCGCAGCGCGAAGGTCGTCTTGCCGGCGCCGGGGGTCGCCACCGCCATGAAGTCCTGGGGCTGGGCCTCGAAGTAGCGCTGCAGCGCCTCCGCCTGCCAGGCGCGCAGCTTGGGGGCCGTCCCCCACGCGGCGCGGTCCGGATAGGCCGGGGGGAGGTCGGCGGCGGCGGCGCCGAACAAGGACAGCTGGTCGTCCTGGGACACGGTGGCGACGTCCTTTCGCTCGTGGTGCCGCGGCCCGGCACGGGCCGCGGCGGGTGGGAGGGCGCGGCGGCGGGCCACGCAAAAGCGCCCGCCGGCGGCGGGCGCTTCGTCGGAAGGGCCGTGCTCAGCCCTGGTCGTCGCCGCTGTCGTTGCTCGGGCGCAGGCCCTCGTAGATCTCCTTGCAGGTGGGGCACACGGGGAACCGCTGCGGGTCCCGCCCCGGCACCCAGACCTTGCCGCACAGCGCGATCACGGGCTCGCCGGAGAGGGCGGACTCCATGATCTTCTCCTTGCGCACGTAGTGCGCGAAGCGCTCGTGGTCGCCGGGCTCCTGGACCTCCCGGGTCTCCTCGCGCTCGATGGTCGCGGTGCCGCCCGCCGGCTGCGCCGGGTCGGTGCCGTAGGGGCTGTCGTCCAGCCCGCTGGTCGGGGTGCCGGGAGTGGAGGCTGGGAAGGAGTGCATGGGCGCCAGTTTACCCCGTCGCCGTCGCCGGGCGTGCGACCCGGCGCCGGCTCAGCGGAACCGGGCGACCTCCTGGAGCAGCTCCGGGGCCCGCCGGTCGTACCAGCGCCCGCCCACGACCACGCCGAGCCCGCACAGCAGCGGGCCCAGCACCAGCCCGGCGGCCAGCGCCGCCCAGCCCCACCCGGCGCTCCCGCCGGCCGCGTGCACGAGCAGCGGCACGGCCGCGGGCAGCGTGAGGAGCAGCATGAGGCCAGCGCCACGAACTGCACGAGCACGTTGAGCACCGTGAACCCCTCCGGCGTCTTCAGCGGGGAGGCGCCCGGCGGGGCCACCGGATAGGTGTAGCGGGCCGACATCACCGAGGCCAGGCCGCACCCGCCGAGCAGCGCCAGCACCGTGGTGCCCAGCAGCCCCGGCAGCAGGTGCCAGCGGCCCTCCACCGCGAGGGGCAGCAGCAGCCCGAGGGCCGCGAGCGGCGCCGCGACCACCAGCAGGGCGAGCACCCGCCCCGCGCGGTCGTGCACGCCCCGCAGCCCCGCCAGCAGGTGCAGGTGGACGGCGGTGTTGTCCGAGGAGACGTCGGCGGAGATCGTGTAGGCCATCAGCGTGGCCACCATGGGGCCCAGGGCGTGGAACAGGACGTTGGGCCCGCCGGGGTCCCGGGTCAGCCACAGCAGCACGGCGATCGCGGGGATCACGAGCAGACCCGCCGAGTAGCGCGGGTCCCGGATCCAGTAGATCAGGCAGCGGGCCGCCACGGCGGCCCAGGGGCGGGGCGGCAGCCGGTCGAGGAGCCCCGCGCCGTCGCTCCCGCCGGTCGCCGCCGCCCGCTCCCCGGCGGCGCTGGTGAGGGCGCGCTGCTGGGCGACCCGCCAGAGCAGCACGAGGGCGAGCACGGTCAGCCCGGTCACCGCCAGCCGCGCGGCGGCCGCGGCCCACCGGCCGGCGGCCACGTCGGCGGGCAGGGCCCAGACGGCCCCCAACGGCGTCCAGGCCAGGGCCGCGGCGTACTCCGGGAGCCGCTCCCACACGAGCTCCAGCCCGCTGAGCACCCCGGCGAACAGCGGGCCGAGGAAGACCAGGCCCACGAGCGCGACCACCGACAGCAGCTCGGTCAGCCGGCGCCGGCGGCTCAGCCCGATCGCGAGCGCCGTGACGCAGCGGGAGCCGGTGAACAGCAGCGCGAGGGCCAGGGGCAGGCAGACGAGGGCCGTGAGCACGGCCGCGGCCGAGGACCGCCAGGCGAGCACGGTCCCGGCCAGCGCGAGCGCCGTCAGGGCCCCGGGGACCCCGACGAGCGCGCCGAGGGCCTGGCCCCACTGGACCTGGCCGACCGTGAGCGGGAACAGGGCCAGCCGGGCCGGGTCCAGGGTCGCGTCGGCGCGGGAGGCGAGGACGGGCACCAGCCACCAGGCCAGGGTCGCCGCGGACCCGGCCAGGACCAGCACGGTCCGCACGAGGGTGAGCTCCTCGCGGCCGAGCAGGAACAGTCCCACGAGCGAGGTGACCAGCAGGAACAGGAAGTAGGCCGCGCCCACGACGGTGCCCACGAGCACCCAGGTGCTGCGGCTGAGGGTGTTCAGCAGGATCCTCGCCTTGAGCCCCACGAGGTGCCGGACCGGCAGCGCCGCACCGGCGCGGCCGGGCACGGGTCCGTGCGGGGCGGGCGCGAGGCCGGGGCTCACTCCGGGCGCAGCCACGAGAGCTCCTCCCCCGTCTCCCGGCGGCCGCCGACGAGCTCCACGAACCGGTCCTCCAGGGATGCTCCCGCCCGCACCTCGTCGACCGTGCCGGCGGCGAGCACCCGGCCGCGGTCCATGACCGCCACGTGGTCGCACATCCGCTGCACCAGGTCCATGACGTGGCTGGAGACCACCACGGTGCCGCCGGCGGCCACGAAGCCGTGCAGGATCTGGCGGATGTTGGCCGCCGAGACGGGGTCCACCGACTCGAACGGCTCGTCGAGCACGAGCAGGCTCGGGGCGTGGACGAGGGCGCCGGCCAGGGCGATCTTCTTGGTCATGCCCGCGGAGTAGTCCTGCACCTGGGTGCCGGCGTCGCCGAGCAGGTCCATGGCCCGCAGGAGGTCCTCGGCGCGCTCGGCCACGACCTCGCGGTCCATCCCGCGCAGCAGGCCCGAGTACGTGACCAGCTGCCGGCCCGTGAGCCGGTCGAACAGGTGCACGCCGTCGGGCAGCACGCCCATCAGCTGCTTCGCCCGGCGGGGCTCGGCCCAGACGTCCACCCCGGCGACCCGGACCGTCCCCGCCGTGGGGCGCAGCAGGCCGGTGGCCATGGACAGCATGGTGGTCTTGCCGGCGCCGTTGCGCCCCACGAGTCCGAAGAAGGACCCGCGCGGCACGTCGAGGTCGACCCGGTCCACGGCGACCTTGGCGTCCGGGGCCCCGGGCCGGCCGAAGACCCGGACCAGCCCGCGCACGCTCAGCGCGGGCTGCCCGCCGGGCGGTGGGGCGGATCGGTCCGGTGCCGCGGACGGGACCGGGCGGGGGCAGGGGGGCGGCGTGGTGGCTCATGCCACCAGCGTAGGCAGGCGGGGTCCGGGGCGCCTCCGGCGCCACGACGGATCCCGCCGGCCGGCTCCGGGTCCGGGCTCCCCCGGCGGCGGAGCCCGGGCCCGCCGCCCGGCGCAGCGACGGCCGGCCCTCAGCGCCGGGCGGCCGAGCGCGGCCTCAGAAGAGGGCGCGCATCAGGGCGCCCCGGGCCGTGACCACCCGGGGGTCCTCGGCGCCCACCACGTCGAAGAGCTCCAGCAGGCGCCGGCGCACGGTGTCGCGGTCCTCCCCCGCAGTGCGGCGCACGAGGTCCAGCAGCCGCCGGAAGGCGTCCTCGACGTGCCCGCCCGAGACGTCGAGGTCGGCGACCGCCAGCTGCGCCGCGACGTCGTCCGGGGCGGCGGCGGCCTCGGCGCGCACCGTGGCGGCGTCCAGCGGCAGCACCCGCTGCAGGAGGTGGACCTGGGCCAGGGCGAGCTTGGCGTCCCGGTCGCCCGGGTTCTCGGCGATGGCCCTGCGGTAGGCGGCCTCGGCGGCGTCGAGGTCCCCCGCCTCGAGGGCGTCCGCCGCCTCCTGGTGCAGCGGGGGCAGCGGCTCGGGCTCGTCGTCGGCGCGCACGGGCTCCACGGTGCCCGAGATCCCGTTCTGCTCGGCCAGGCCCAGGAGCTCGTCCAGGAGCTGGGCCGCCTGCTCCGCCGGGACGGTCGAGTTGAACAGCGGCACGGGGCGTCCGCCCAGCAGGGCCACGACGGTCGGCACGGACTGCGCCTGGAACATCTGGGCGATCTCCGGGGACGCCTCGGCGTCCACGGAGGCCAGCAGCATCCGGCCGCGGTAGCGGTCGACGACCTGCTCGAGGGTGTCGGCGAAGGCCACCGACTGCTGGCTGAAGCGCGCCCACAGGGCGAAGACGACCGGGACCTGCGTGGAGAGCTCGGCGACCTCCTGGAAGTCCGCCGTGCCCACCTCCCGGCGGTAGCCCCCGGCGGCCTCCCCGGCCTGACCTCGGGGCGCGGCGGCCGGGGCGGGCACGGGGCCCAGGTCCACGGCCCCCCGCACGGAGGCCGGCAGGGTGGGCTCGGGCTGCGGGGCGGGCTCTGCGGCGCTGCGCGGCTGCTGGTGCGGGAACTCGTTCACAAGCGTCTCCTGGGGAACTCGGGGATGGACCCGACCGGGCCGGAGGCGGCCGGGCGGGTCCGGGGCGGCGGCGCGGCGGGCGCCGCGGGTCTACCGTCGATTATCGACGGCGGACGGCGGCTCGGCCACCGGAGCGGGCCGGTGTACGCTTCCGGCGTGACCGCGGCCCGGCCGGACGACGGCGCAGAAGGGCCCGCGGCGCCGCCGACCGCACTGGAGCAGCCATGACGTCACCCGAGCCCGGGCCCGCGCAGGAGCCCGGGCCGGCCCGCCCGGAACCGGTCGGCCCCGAGCCGGCCCGCGCGCGCCGCACCCACGCCGTCGACCGCTTCCTGCGGCCCCTGCCCGGGGCGCGGCCGCGCCGCCGCTTCGAGGTGCCGCCCGAGCTCGGGGAGCGCCCGGCGCGTCCGCCGCAGCAACCGGGGCTGGTCCGGCCCGTGCAGACCGGGTTCCTGCTGGCCGTGGGGGTGGGCCTGGCGCTGCTCGGCTGGTGGGTGCTGGCGAACGTCGGGCCGCTGGTCGGCTGGGTCGTGACGGCCACGTTCCTCGCCCTCGGCCTCGAGCCCCTCGTGCGGTGGCTCGAGGCCCGGTCGGTGCCGCGCCCGGGGGCGGTGGCGCTGGTGGTACTGGGCCTGGCGGGGGCGCTGGCCGCCGTGATCACCCTGGTGGTCCCCCGGATCGTGGCCGAGGCCGCCCAGCTGGCCGAGCGGGTGCCCCCGCTCGTGGACGACCTCCTCGCCTCGCGAGGCTTCGCGGAGCTGGACGCCCGGTTCGGGGTCCGCGACTCCACCGAGCAGTGGCTGCAGGGCCTGAGCGGTCGGGTCGGGTCCGACAGCGACCTGCTGGGCGGGCTCTTCGGCGGGGTCGTGGGCCTGGGCTCGGTGGTGCTCAGCGCCGTGGCGGGGACGCTGATCGTGCTCGCCCTGACCCTGTACTTCCTGGCCTCCCTGCCGGTGATGACGCAGTGGGCCTACCGGCTCGCCCCGGCCTCCCGCCGCGCCCGGGTCCAGGAGCTGGGCGACCGGATGCTGCGCGGGGTCGGCAACTACGTGGTGGGCCAGGCGTGCGTGGCCCTGCTCAACGCCGCGGTGGCGCTGGCCCTCATGCTGATCACCGGGGTGCCGTTCGCGGCGCTGCTCTCGCTGGTCGTGGCGCTGCTCGCCTTCGTGCCGCTGGTGGGCGGGGTGCTGGCCGGGATCCTCGTCTCGCTCGTGGCCGTGACCGCGGGCTGGGAGACGGCCGTGCCCTATGCGATCGGCTACTTCGCCTACCTGCAGGTCGAGGCCTACTTCGTCTCACCGCGGATCATGCGCCGGGCCGTGGCCGTGCCGGGCGCCATCGCGGTCATCGCCGTGGCCGCCGGCGGGGCGCTGTGGGGGGTGCTCGGCGCGCTCATCGCCATCCCCACGGCCGCGGCGGCCCTCATCCTCGTGCGGGAGGTGTTCGTCCCGCGCCAGGACGACCGCTGAGACCCCGGGCGCTGCTCAGCGGCGGGTGCGCCAGCACCGCTCGTGCCAGTGCCGGCGGTCCTCGAAGGCGCTCCGTGCGCCCAGGAGGGAGTCCTGCTGCCAGACGACGAGGTGGGCGATCCCCGGGGGGATCGACCGGCCGCACCCGGGGCAGACGTAGGTCTTCACCGCGTTGGCCGGACGGACGTGGCGCACCATCCAGTCGCCGTCGGGGGCCCGCTCCACCGTGGGCGCCGGCTCCAGGACCCGCTCCACCGACCAGGGCTCCCGCGCCGCGGCGCGCTGCCACTTGCTGGCGCGGGCACCGGCGGCCGGGCCGCCGGCCCGGCGGCCTCGCGAGGAGTGGTTGGAGCGGGGCACGGCGACATCCTCTCACACGGGCCTCGACGCGGGGCGTGCCCGGGGTTGGTTAGGCTGGTCCCCGTGCGTCTCGTCATTGCCGATTGCTCCGTCGACTACGAAGGGCGTCTGCGCGCCCACCTGCCCGCCGCCCGCCGTCTGCTCCTCGTGAAGGCCGACGGCTCTGTGCTCGTGCACTCGGACGGGGGCAGCTACAAGCCCCTGAACTGGATGAGCCCGCCGGCCCGGCTGCACGTGGGCGAGCCGGAGGCCGAGCTCGCCGCCGAGGGCGTGGTGCAGACGTGGACGGTGCAGGCGGCCAAGAGCGACGACCGCCTGGTCATCCAGCTCTTCGAGATCCACGAGGACGTCTCGCACGAGCTGGGCGTGGACCCGGGCCTGGTGAAGGACGGGGTCGAGGCCGACCTGCAGCGCCTGCTCGCCGAGCAGATCCACCTGCTGGGGGCCGGGCACACGCTCGTGCGGCGGGAGTACCCGACCGCGATCGGGCCGGTGGACATCCTCGCCCGCGACGCGGCGGGGGCGACCGTGGCGGTGGAGCTCAAGCGCCGCGGGGACATCGACGGCGTGGAGCAGCTCACCCGCTACCTGGAGCTGCTCAACCGCGACCCCCTGCTGGCGCCCGTGCGCGGGGTGTACGCCGCGCAGCTGATCAGGCCCCAGGCCAGGGTGCTCGCGGAGGACCGCGGCATCGCCTGCCTCACCCTCGACTACGACGGCATGCGCGGGGTGGACGACAGCGACGCGCGGCTGTTCTGAGCCCGGCGGCGCGTCACGCGCTCAGCGAACACCCCGACGGCGCGGATGATCAGCAGGCGAACAACGTTGACCGCCCCCGGGGGATGTGTGAAGCTGAACATGTTCTTCGTTCCATGTTTTGCATGCTCGCAGAACGGGTAAGCGAGCGTGATGTTCGACCCGGATCCCGACCTCCGGCCCCGCGGGGCCGGCCCGACGGTCCTCGGCTCATCTCGTCCTACCGCCCTCCCGTGCACGACCTGTGCACACGTTTCGCACCATCTCGCAAGGAGAGATTTCATGGCCCAGGGCACCGTCAAGTGGTTCAACGCCGAGAAGGGCTTCGGCTTCATCACCCCCGACGACTCCGACTCGGACGTCTTCGTCCACTACTCCGAGATCCAGTCGGGCGGCTTCCGCACCCTCGAGGAGAACCAGCGCGTCGAGTTCGAGATCGGCCAGGGCCAGAAGGGCCCGCAGGCCACCGGCGTCACGCTCATCTGATCCGCGTTCCGCGCACCGGCTGAGCAGGAGCCCCGCACCCGTCCCGGGTGCGGGGCTCCTCCGTTCCCGGGCGGCGGCTCAGTACGCGGCGCCGGCCAGGTGGCGCTCGACGGCGGCCCCGGCCGCCGCCAGCTGCTCCACGAAGTGCTCGTAGCCGCGGTCGACGTGCTCCACGCCGTGCACGTCGGTGGTGCCCACCGCGGCCATGCCGGCGATCACCAGGGCCGCGCCCGCCCGGATGTCCTTCGCCTCCACGGGTGCCCCGGAGAGCACGGGCATCCCGGCGACGAGGGCATGGTGGCCGTCGAGCCGCACGCTGGCCCCCAGGCGCTCCAGCTCCGCGGTGAAGCCCCAGCGGGCCTCGAAGACGTTCTCGGTGACCATCCCCGAGCCCTCGGCGACCGCGTTGAGGGCGACCACGAACGGCTGGAGGTCGGTGGGGAACCCCGGGTACGGCAGGGTGGAGACGTTGATCGCCCGGGGCCGCTGCGGCCCGGCCACCACCAGGCAGCCGTCGTGCGTGTCCACGCGGCACCCGGCCGCGCGCAGCTTGTCGAGCACCACGGCCAGGTGGCCCGGCTCCGCGCCCTCGATCCGCACGGTCCCCCCGGTCACGGCGGCGGCGAAGGCCCACGTGCCGGCGACGATGCGGTCCGGCACCGTCCGGTGCTCCACCGGGTGCAGGGACGCGACGCCGACGACCGTCACGGTGTTGGTGCCCAGGCCCTCGATCCGGGCGCCCATGCCCTGCAGCATCCGCCCGATGTCCACGATCTCGGGCTCCCGGGCCGCGTTGTCGATCACGGTGGTGCCCTCGGCCAGCGTCGCGGCCATCATGAGGTTCTCGGTGGCCCCCACCGAGGGGTAGTCGAGCCGGAAGTGCGTCCCCCGCAGGGTCTGCGGGACGGAGGCCACCAGGTAGCCGCGCTCGATCTGCAGCACCGCGCCCATCGCCTCGAGCCCCGCCCGGTGCATGTCCAGGCCGCGGGCCCCGATCGCGTCCCCGCCCGGCAGCGCCACCTCGGCGACCCGGCAGCGGGCGACCAGCGGGCCCAGCACGGAGATCGACGCGCGCATGGCCCGGACCAGGTCGTAGTCCGCCTGGTGGTGCAGCACGGCCGGGACGTCGATCCGCACGGTCTTCTCAACCCGGTCGTAGGCCACCGCACAGCCCAGGCGGCGCAGCAGCTCCGCCATGATGGTCACGTCCTGGATCTCCGGCACGTTGCTGATCGTGGACTCGCCCTCGGCCAGCAGCGCCGCGGCCATGAGCTTCAGGACGCTGTTCTTCGCCCCGGAGACGCGCAGCGTGCCTTCGACCGCGGTCGGTCCGTGCACGACGATCTTCTCTTCCATCCACTCTCCTGGGCGGTCTCGGCCGGGTGCCCGCCGGGCCCCGGGTACGGCCGCGGCCTCCGCACCGGTGGTGCGGAGGCCGCGGCTGTGCGTGCAGAGCGGGGCCGAGGCCCCGCGGCCGGGCGGATCAGGCGGCGGCGCCGGCGAGCTCCACGTTGTCCGCCACGATCGTGACCCGGTCGTTGTCGACGAACACGAACCCGGAGTCGATGGTGCCCTCGACACGGGCGCCGTCCACCGGGTCGAGCGCGAAGTCACCGGGCCGGAGCAGCCCGGCCACGGCCTCGTGCCCGGGCAGGATGCCGATGTCGCCCTCGGAGGTGCGCACGCGCACCATCCGGGCCGTACCGGTCCACTCCGAGCGCTCGAGGGAGACGATTTCGACGATCATCTCGGCCATGACTACTTGCCGCCGGTCCGGGTCTTGATCTCGTCCCACCGCTGCATGACGTCGTCCAGGCCGCCGACGTTGTAGAACGCCTGCTCCGGGACGTGGTCGAACTCGCCCTCGGTGATCTTCCCGAACGCCTCGATGGTCTCCGCCAGCGGCACCGTGGAGCCCTCCACGCCGGTGAACTGCTTGGCGGTGTAGGTGTTCTGGGAGAGGAACTGCTCGATCCGGCGGGCGCGGGCGACGACGACCTTCTGCTCCTCGGAGAGCTCCTCGACGCCGAGGATCGCGATGATGTCCTGCAGCTCCTTGTTCTCCTGCAGGATCGCCCGGACGCGGATCGCGACGTCGTAGTGCTCCTGGCCCACGATCTGCGGGTCGAGGATGCGCGAGGTCGAGGCCAGCGGGTCGATCGCCGGGTACAGGCCGCGGGAGGCGATGTCGCGGGAGAGCTCCGTGGTGGCGTCCAGGTGGGCGAACGTCGTGGCCGGGGCCGGGTCGGTGTAGTCGTCGGCCGGCACGTAGATCGCCTGCATCGAGGTGATCGAGTGGCCGCGGGTGGAGGTGATGCGCTCCTGGAGCACGCCCATCTCGTCCGCCAGCGTGGGCTGGTAGCCCACGGCGGAGGGGATGCGGCCCAGCAGGGTGGACACCTCCGAGCCCGCCTGGGTGAAGCGGAAGATGTTGTCCACGAACAGCAGCACGTCCTGGTTCTGCACGTCGCGGAAGTACTCCGCCATGGTCAGGCCGGTCAGGGCCACGCGCAGACGCGTTCCCGGCGGCTCGTCCATCTGGCCGAACACGAGGGCGGTGTCCTTGAGGACGCCCGCCTCCTCCATCTCGACCCAGAGGTCGTTGCCCTCACGGGTGCGCTCGCCCACGCCCGCGAAGACGGAGGTACCGCCGAAGTTGCGGGCCACGCGGGTGATCATCTCCTGGATGAGCACGGTCTTGCCCACGCCGGCGCCGCCGAACAGGCCGATCTTCCCGCCCTTGATGTAGGGGGTGAGGAGGTCGATCGACTTGATGCCGGTCTCCATCATCTCCGTGGAGCCCTCGAGCTCCGCGAAGGACGGGGCCTTGCGGTGGATCGGCCAGCGCTCGGTGATCTCCAGGGAGGAGGTCTCGACGTCGAGGGCGTCGCCCAGCACGTTGAAGATGTGGCCCTTGACCACGTCGCCCACGGGCACGGAGATCGGCCCGCCGGAGTCCTTGACCTCGGTGCCGCGCACCAGGCCGTCGGTCTGCTGCAGGGAGATCGCGCGGACCATGTTCTCGCCCAGGTGCTGGGCCGTCTCGAACGTGATCGTGCGCGTCTCGCCGTTGAGCTCGTACTGGGCGGTCAGCGCGTTGTAGATCTCCGGAACGGCGTGCTCCGGGAACTCGACGTCGACGACCGGCCCGATGACCCGGGCGATGCGGCCCGTGGCGCCGCCCGAGACCGGCTGCCCGGCCT
This sequence comes from Kocuria sp. CNJ-770, assembly GCF_001942375.1. Taxonomy (NCBI): domain Bacteria; kingdom Bacillati; phylum Actinomycetota; class Actinomycetes; order Micrococcales; family Micrococcaceae; genus Kocuria; species Kocuria sp. CNJ-770. The sequence goes on along the minus strand of NZ_MKJW01000075.1, from coordinate 41,448 downwards.
GTTCGCTGATGGTGGCAGTCATTTCTCTCACTTCACTTGTTCGTGGTGGTCAGTTGCTGGATCGCCGGGCGGCCCGTCACAGGGCTTCGGCGCCGCTCACGATCTCGGTGAGCTCGGTGGTGATCTCGGCCTGGCGGGCGTTGTTCATCAGGCGCGTGTACTTCTTGATCAGCTCGTCGGCGTTGTCGCCGGCGGCTTTCATCGCCTTCTGCCGGGCCGCGAGCTCGCTCGTGGCCGCGTGCGAGAGGCTGGCGTACAGGCGGGCGTCGATGTAGCGCGGCAGCACCGCGTCGAGGAACTCCTCGGGGTTCGGCTCGAACTCGAAGGTGCTGTCCGGCTCCTCCAGCTCGTCGAACTCCTGGGCGACCTCGTCGGTCAGGGCGTTGGCGTCCACGACCTCCAGCGGCAGCAGGCGCAGCACCCGGGGCTCCTGGGTGACCATCGACTGGAACGACGTGTAGACCAGGTGGATCTCGTCCACCCCGCCGTCCTCGTACGCGGTCTCCAGGTCCTCGACCAGCACCTCGCGCAGCTCCCGCGCCCGCTCCGGGCGGGCGTTGTCGGTGTCGCCCGTCCAGTTGCGCTCGTACGGGCGGCTGCGGAAGTCGAAGTAGGCCTGGGCCTTGCGGCCGATCAGGTAGACCTTGGTCTCCTTGCCCTGCCCGTGGAGCAGCTCCAGCAGGCCCTCGGCCTCCTTGAGCACGTTGGACGAGTAGGAGCCGGCCAGGCCGCGGTCCGAGGTCATGATCACCACGGCGGCCCGGCGCACCTCGTCGGGCCGTGTGGTGAGGACATGGGAGACGTTGTGCTGGGTGGCGACCTGTGAGACCGCCCGGGTCAGCGCGTTCGCGTACGGACGCGCCGCGAGCAGACCCTGTCGGGACTTGTTGATGCGCGAGGTCGCGATCATCTCCATGGCCTTGAAGATCTTCTTCATGGACTTGGTCGACGCGATCTTGTTCCGGTAGACCCGAATCTGCGCTCCCATGTGACTTCCTTTCGTCACCGTGTCCGGTGCGCCGCCGCGGCGGCGCACCGGACCGACCGGTTACTTCCTGACGATCCGTTCCTGGTCGACCTTCGAGGCGTCGATGGCTTCGTGCTCCTCGTGCCCCGGCTCGATGCCGTGCTTGGTGCCCCGGAAGTCGCGCTTGACCTCGGCCACGGCGGTCTCGAGGGCGGCGACCGCGTCGTCCTCGAGCTTGCCGGTCCCCACGATGGAGTCCATGACGTTGGTGGTGCGGCGGACGTGGTCCAGCAGCGCCTGCTCGAAGTCCAGCACGTCGGCGACCTCGACCTCGTCGAGGTGGCCGTTGGTGCCGGCCCAGATCGACACGACCTGGTCCTCGACCGGGTACGGGGTGTACTGCTTCTGCTTCAGCAGCTCCATCAGGCGCGCGCCGCGGGTCAGCTGCTGGCGCGAGGCCGGGTCGAGGTCCGAGGCGAACATCGCGAAGGCCTGCATCGACCGGTAGGAGGCCAGCTCCAGCTTCAGCGTGCCGGAGACCTTCTTCATCGCCTTCACCTGCGCGGCGCCGCCGACGCGGGACACCGAGATGCCCACGTCCACGGCCGGGCGCTGGTTGGCGTTGAACAGGTCCGACTGCAGGAAGATCTGGCCGTCGGTGATCGAGATGACGTTGGTCGGGATGAAGGCCGAGACGTCGTTGGCCTTCGTCTCGATCATCGGCAGACCGGTCATCGACCCGGCGCCCAGCTCGTCCGAGAGCTTGGCGCAGCGCTCGAGCAGGCGGGAGTGCAGGTAGAAGACGTCGCCGGGGTAGGCCTCGCGTCCCGGCGGGCGGCGCAGCAGCAGCGACACGGCACGGTAGGCCTCGGCCTGCTTGGACAGGTCGTCGAAGACGATCAGCACGTGCTTGCCGCCGTACATCCAGTGCTGGCCGATGGCCGAGCCGGCGTAGGGGGCGAGGTACTTGATGCCCGCGGCCTCGGAGGCCGGAGCGGCGACGATCGTGGTGTACTCGAGCGCCCCGTTGTCCTCCAGGGTCTGGCGCACGCCGGCGATGGTCGAGGCCTTCTGCCCGACCGCCACGTAGATGCAGCGCACCTGCTTGTTGACGTCCCCGGACTCCCAGTTGGCGCGCTGGTTGAGGATGGCGTCGACGGCGATCGCCGTCTTGCCGGTCTGCCGGTCGCCGATGAGGAGCTGGCGCTGACCGCGGCCGATCGGGATCATGGCGTCGATGGCCTTGATGCCCGTCTGCAGCGGCTCGTGCACCGACTTGCGCATGGTCACGCCGGGGGCCTGAAGCTCCAGGGCGCGGCGGCCCTCGGCCTCGATCGGGCCGAGGTCGTCGATGGGCATGCCCAGCGGGTCGACCACGCGACCGAGGTAGGCGTCGCCCACGGGCACGGAGAGGACCTCCCCGGTGCGCTGGACCTCCTGGCCCTCCTCGATGCCGCGGAAGTCGCCGAGGATCACGACGCCGATGTCGCGGGTGTCGAGGTTCTGCGCGAGGCCCAGCACGCCGTTCTCGAAGCGCAGCAGCTCGTTGGCCATGACCGAGGGCAGGCCCTCGACGCGGGCGATGCCGTCGGAGGCGCTACTGACGCGGCCGACCTCGGTTCGTTCTGCGGTGCCGGGCTCGTAGGACGCGGCGAATTCGCTCAGCGCGCTACGGACGTCGTCGGCATTGATGGTGACTTCGGACATGTCCTGTCCCTGCTCTCCTAGTTCGTGATCACTGCGTCGGCGGTGACCGTGAGTCCATTGTCGTGGCGGAACGCTGCGCCGGTCCACCGGCCGGTGCCGTCCGGCCGGCGGGGCGGTGCCCCCGCCACGGCGGCGTGCGAGCCTCGGCTCAGGCGCCGATCCGCTGGCGCAGCGCGTCGAGGCGGGCCGCGACGGAACCGTCGATGACCTCCTCGCCGACCTGCACCTTGAGCCCGCCGATCAGCGCCGGATCGACGTCGACCGTGAGCTTGAGGTCCTTGCCGTACAGCGTGTTGAGCTGGTGCTGCAGGCGGGCCCGCTGCTCGTCGGTCAGCGGGCGGGAGGTGCTCACGTGGGCGATCCAGCGCTGGCGGCGCGCCGCGACCTCTTCCGCGAAGCGCTCCACGAGACGGCCCACCAGGGCGCCGCGCGGCGAGAGCACGGCCTGCTCCAGGAGCAGCAGCGCCTCCTCCGAGGCGCCCGGGCTGAGCCGGCGGGTGAGCTGGGTCCTCGCCTCGACGTCCGCGCGCGGATCGCTGAGCGCCCGCTGCAGCTCGTGCGAGCCGTCCAGGACGGTCTTGAAGGCGATGAGCTGGTCGACGACCTGTTCGAGGCCCTCGAGGCCGGCCCGGTTCTCCGCGGACGCCGCGGTGAGGACCACCCCGGCGTGCTCCAGGCCGTCGGCGAACTCGCGGTCGTCGCCCCAGCGCCGGGCGGTCATCCCGGCGACGATCTCCACGGCGTCCGGGGAGACCTTGCCGGTGAACAGCCGGCGGACCACCTGGGCCCGCTGCTCCCCCGAGTACGAGGGGTCCACGAGCGCCCGGCGCACGGGTCCGTTCTCGTCGAGGACGGCCAGCACGGCGAACAGCTCGCGCGCGAGCGCGGGGCTGGCGGAGCCGGCCCAGCGCTCGGCGTCTGCGGTGGCCTGCTGACGGTATTCGTTCGCTGCGTCTGTCATTACCGCGCTGCACCCGCGTTCCGCTGCTGCTCCGACTCGAGGTCGGCGAGGAAGCGGTCGACGACCCGGCCGGCGCGGGCGTCGTCGTCGAGGGTCTCCCCCACGATCTTCGACGCCAGCGTGGTGGCCAGCGCGCCCACCTCGTTGCGCAGCGAGACCACGGCGGCCGAGCGCTCCGCCTCGATGGTCCGGTGCGCGTTCTCGGTGATGCGCGCGGACTCGGCGTTGGCCCGGTCCTTGAAGTCCGCCAGGATCTTCTCGCCCTCCAGGCGGGCCTCCTCGCGGATCTTCTGCGCCTCCAGGCGCGCGCTCTCGAGCTGCTGGTTGTACTCGTCACGCGCGGCGGCGGCCTCGGCCTGCGCGGCCTTCGCCTTCGCGAGACCGCCCTCGATGGCCTCGGTGCGCTCCTGGTAGACCCGCTCGAAGGCCGGCACGACGAACTTGACGACCAGGAAGAGCAGGATCAGGAACCCGATGCCGGTGATCAGCATTTCCCAGACATTGGGGAAGAGGGGGTTCGCCCCTTCCTCGGCTGCCAGCAACAGTGTCATGTTCGCGATTCCTGTTCTCTAGGAAGGACTTGTACGGGGTACGCCACTCAGGCGATGAACGCGAGCACGAAGCCCAGAATCGCGAGCGCCTCGACCACGGCGAAGCCGAAGAACAGCATCGGCTGCAGCACGCGCTGCGACTCCGGCTGGCGGGCGACGGACTGCATGTACGCGGCGAAGATCAGACCCACGCCGATGCCACCGCCGATGGCAGCCAGACCGTAACCAATAGCGCTGAGCGAACCAGTCATGAGGGGTGTTTCCTTTCTAGGTGCCCGGGGGCCGGGCGTCGTAGCCGTGTCGGCTCTGAACAGTTGGAGGATGGAGCTGGGGTGTCCGGCCGGGGCCGGACGGGGGCTCCGCCGGGGTCAGTGGCCCTCTTGCAGGGCGCCCTGGACGTAGACGGCGAAGAGGAGGGTGAAGATGTAGGCCTGGAGGACCTGGATGAGGATCTCCAGGAAGTAGATGAAGATGCCCAGCACGGTGGATCCGACGGAGACGATGCTCAGCAGCCCGCCCTGGGTCAGCAGGTACGCGGTCATCGAGGCCGCGACCATGAGCGCCAGGTGACCGGCGAACATCGTGGCGAACACACGCAGGGCGTGGGTGACCGGGCGGATGATCAGGTTCGAGAGGAACTCGATCGGGATCAGGAAGATGTACAGCGCCTTCGGGACGTCCGGCGGCATGGTCATCTTCCCCATGAACCCGCCGAGGCCGTGGCGCTTGATCCCCATGAACACCCAGGTGACGTAGGCGATGCCGGCCAGCACGTAGGCGGAGCCCGCGTGGGAGAGCGTCGGCAGCTGCAGGATCGGGATCGAGCCGAAGAGGTTGTTCACGAGGATGAAGAAGAAGAACGTGAACAGCAGCGGGACGTAGGGGCGGAACTCCTTCTCGCCGATGATGTCCCGGCCGAGGTGGTTGCGGACGAAGCCGTAGCCGCTCTCCCCGAGGTACTGGGCCTTCGAGGGGACGAGCGCGCGGCGGCGGATGGCCCACATGAAGAAGCCGGCGATCAGGACGACCGACAGGAGGACCAGCAGCATCTGCTTGCCGAACTCGAAGGTGCCCAGCTCGAAGAACGGAGGCAGGTGCATCTCATCGACGGTCGGGGCGGTGAATCCTCCGGTGGCGGGAAGCCTGAGGGCGGCGTTCAATGCGGGTCCTTTCTGCAGTGCTCTGGCCGGTTGTCACGGTCGGGGCGCCGAGTCCGGGCCGGACTGGTGCGGGTTGGGAGGATCAGCTCCGTCGGAGGCCTGGCTGCGACGGAGCCCCTCCTGCATGTGGAGGTACACGACGTAGATCCCGGAGGCGGCACCGATGCACGCGCCCAGGACCACGATCCACCGGGTTCCCAGCACGCGATCCGCACCCCACCCTACCAAACTCCAGAACCCCATCCCGATCACCACGTAGAGGAGTGTCGTGAGGCCGCCGGACAGGCCGCCGCCCTCCACGAGCTCCCCCGCGGTGCGCAGTCCCCGACCCCGGGCGGGCCCGTCCCGGCCGTGTTCCTCCGCGCCTGCCGGGCCCTCCTCCGGGGCCGGTCCGGGCGGGTCCGCGGGGCCGCCGGTCGTGCCGTCGCGGTCATCCGTGCTCATGGCGCCCGGTCCTCCTGTCGTCGTGCGCCGGGGCCCCGGCGGACCGCGCGGACCCGTCGTGCCGGTTGCCGTGCGGGTCCGCGCCCGGGTCCCCGGGCACGCCCGGCTCGCGGCGCCCGTGGAGGTCCTGCTGCGGGTTCCCCTGCGGGTCCTGCCGCGGGTCCTCCTGCCGGGCGCGCAGCACCGGGCCGAGGGCCGCGCGGGTCCGCCGGGCGCTCGTGCGCCCGGCCAGGACCAGGGACACGGCCAGCGCCCCCAGCAGGCCTGCGGCGAGCCAGCCCGGGGACAGCCAGGGCGGGGCGGGCACGGTCAGCAGCACCCAGCCGAGCACGAACACCTTCAGCACGTAGCTCAGCGCCAGGGCGGGGGCCGCTACGGGGCCCGGGGCGCCCGCGGTCGCCCGGGCCACGAGCAGGGTGATCAGGTGGCTCGCGACGATCAGCCCGGCCCCGGCCAGGGCGCTGAGCGCGGGCCCGCTCACCGCGGGGCCCGGGTCCGGCGGCGCGCGCCGCGGCGGACGAGCAGCTCCGGCAGCACGAGGTAGAGCCCCAGCACGGCCAGGACGAACGCGCCCGCGAGCACCGTGGCCGTGGGCCCGGTGCGCAGGCCCAGGACCGAGACCACGCTGACGAGGACGGTGACGCCCGTGACGACGAGGGAGGAGCCCACGTGGGAGAGCCCGGCGTCGGTGAGCCGCTGGTACACGTGCGAGCGGTGCGGGCGGTACCAGTCCTCCCCCGCCCGGACGCGGCGGAGCAGGGTCACGGCGGTGTCGGCGACGTAGACGGCCAGCGGCGGCAGGAGGTACTCGACGTAGACGCCGGAGAGGAACGCGGCCACCGCGATGCCGGCCAGGGACCCGCCCAGCAGGTAGGAGCCGACGTCGCCGAGGAAGACGGTGCCGCGGCCCAGGTTCCACGGCAGGAACCCGGCGAAGCCCCCGGCCACGGCCAGGCCGGCGGCGACCATCCAGGTCAGGTCGTTGGAGGCGCCGGCCCAGGCGTAGAGCAGTCCGGCGGCCAGCCCGTGCAGCCCGGAGATCCCGTTGATCCCGTCCATGAAGTTGGCCATGTTGACGTAGGCGGCGATCGCCAGGGTGCCCACGGGCAGCCACCACACCGAGGTGCCGAGCACGCTCACCAGCACGCCGGTGGCGGCCAGCCCGATGCCCAGCTGCGCGGCCAGGCGCCCCCGCACGGACACCCCCCGGTAGTCCTCGACCCACCCGAGGGCCGCGCACAGCGCGGCGACCGCGAGCACGACCAGCGCCACCGACCGGTCGACCTCCACCGCCCCGGCCAGCAGGGCGCCGCCGTAGGCCAGGAGCACGGCCACGGCCACCGCCAGGCCCATGCCGCGCACCACGGTGCGCTGGTGGGAGGAGCGTTCGTTGGGCACGTCCAGCACGCCCCAGCGCGCGAGCAGCGGCTTGACCACCAGGGGCAGCAGCAGGCTCAGCACGAGGGCGGGGGCCCCGACCGTCAGGACGAGCTCGCCGAGCCGGCGCAGCTCCTCCGGGTCCGGTGCGGCTCCGGGGTCGGTGAGGTCCAGCCCGGCCGGACGCAGCACGGGCAGCGGCGCGGCGGCGCTCACGACGCCCTCCCGGAGGGGCTGCGCGGGCGCTGCACGGAAGTGGGCGGCGGCTGGGTGGAGGGCCGCACCACGGGGACCGTACCGGTGTAGACCATCCCGCCGCGCACCTTCCAGGTGTGCCGGTCCAGCTGGGCCGGGTCCAGGCGGTCGGCGCGGGCGTGGGAGATCTTGGGGTGGAACGGCCGCTCGTCCGTCTCGCCGAGGCCGATCAGGTCCTCGTGCAGCTTCTCCCCCGGGCGCAGTCCGGTGATCTCGATCTCGACGTCCTCCCGTCCGCTCATCACGCGCAGCCGCTCGGCGATGTCCATGATCCGCACGGGCTCGCCCATGTCCAGGATCAGCACCTCCCCGCCCCGGGCGATCGCCCCGGCCTGGATGACGAGCTGTCAGGCCTCCGGGATGGTCATGAAGTACCGGGTGGCCTCGGGGTCGGTCACCGTGATGGGGCCGCCCTGCCGGATCTGCTCGGTGAACAGGGGCAGCATCGAGCCGCGGGAGCCGAAGACGTTGCCGAAGCGCACGGACGCGTACCGGCGCCCGGTCCGGTCCGCCATCCAGGCGGTGAGCTTCTCGGCCACGCGCTTGGAGTGGCCCAGTGCCGTGGTGGGGTTGGCGGCCTTGTCCGTGGAGATGTTCACGAACACCTCGACCTCCGCCTCCTCCGCGGCCTGCAGCACGTTGAGGGTGCCCAGGACGTTGGTCTTCCACGCCTCGTCCGGGTACTGCTCGAGCAGCGACACGTGCTTGAGGGCCGCCGCGTGGAAGACGACCTCCGGGCGCCGGTCGCGGAAGATCGCCCTGACGGACTCGGGGTCGCGGATGTCGGCGAGGACCGTGTCGCGCCCGTCGAGCAGGCCGCGACCGGTGATGGAGATCTGCGTGCCCTGCAGCGCCGACTCGTCGCGGTCCACCATGATCAGCTCCGCGGGCTCGAAGCCCACCAGCTGGCGGCACAGCTCCGAGCCGATGGAGCCGCCCGCGCCCGTGACCAGGACGCGCCGGCCCGTGACGTAGCCGGCGATCTCCTCCAGGTCGATGTCCACCGGGCGGCGGCCGATGAGGTCCTCCATGCTGATGTCCCGGAAGTCCACGGCCTTGTGCTTGGCGGTGAGCACCTCGCCCAGCGGGGGCATGGTCATGACCCGGATCCCGGTGCCGGCCACGGCATCGGCCACGCGGTGCATGAGCCGGGGCTCGGGGCTGGACATCGCCACGATCAGCACGGAGGCCCGGGTGCGGGCCATCACGTCGCGGACGTCGTGCAGGGTGCCCAGCACCGGCACCGAGGAGATGCGCAGGTGCTTCTTCGCGGGGTCGTCGTCGAGCAGGGCCACGGGCAGGAAGTCGGAGTTCGGGTCCTGCATCATCCGGTGCACCAGGAACGTCCCGAGATAGCCGGCACCGTAGATCACCACGTGCTGGGCGGCGGCGCCCGGCCGGGCCGAGGCCTCCTGGTACATCCGCTTCAGGTACCGGAAGGCGGCCATGAACAGGCACGCGAACGGGAAGGCGATCAGGGCGGTGGAGCGGGGGATGCCGATGCTCGTGCCCACCACCAGGAGCAGCACCTGGAGCACCGCCGTGACGATGAGCGTGACGACCACGAGCAGCTTGGCCTCGTCGAAGCTGCCGAAGGAGTAGCGCCCCTTGTACAGGGCGAAGGAGAAGCCCACGACGAGCTGGGCGGCCACCGCCACGGCGGACACGACGAGCAGCCCCGGCACGGTGATGAACTGCAGGGCCATCTCGTAGCGCAGCACCAGGGCCAGCACGAGCGCCACGATCCAGGCGGCGGAGTCCAGGAGCATCTGGATCCACAGCCACGCCACCGGCTTCTCCGGGGACCCCGGCGGGGCCGGGAGCGCGGACGCCCCGGAGCGGGGGGTGCGCTCGGGCTCACCACTCATCGAGTCGTTCCTTTCGTGGTCGGGGCCGCTCACGGTCGGAGCCGGCGGGCGGGGCGCAGGGCCCGCGGTCACCGGCGGCCGGTCCCGGCCATGGCCCGGTAGGCGAGCTCCCGGAGCCGGGTGGGGACGAAGCGGTACCCCGCGCGGACCCCGACGTTCACGGCCCATTGTAGGAAGCCGACGTGCCCGGACCGCAGCAGGCGGGCCTGCAGGGCCAGGTCGGCCCGGAACATCCGCATGCCGCCGCGGCGCTCGTAGGCCCCCGCCGAGACGCGGTAGCCCACCAGCGGCTCGGCCACGTTGCGCAGGTCCGCCCCCGCCCGCAGCAGCCGGACCCACAGCCAGTAGTCCTCCGCCAGCGGCACGTCCTCGTAGCCGCCCACGGCCGTCACGGCGGAGCGCCGGAACACCACGGACGGGTGGCTGAGCGGGTTGCGCCGCCGGGAGACCGCCAGGATCCGGTCCTGCCCCACCGGGGCCCGCCGCAGCGCGAGCGGGCGGGCCTCGTCCTCGCCGATCTCGTGCATCGAGGAGCCGACCACGTCGGCGCCCGCCTCGATCACCGGCAGCTGCACGGCGAAGCGGCGGGGGTAGGAGACGTCGTCGGCGTCCATCCGCGCCACGACGTCGTGCCGGCACCGGGCCAGGCCCGCGCTCAGGGCGGCGGTGAGCCCCTCGTTGCGCTCGAGGTCGACCCGCACCACGGCCACGGGCAGCTCCCGGGCGAGCCGGCCCAGCTCCGCCTCGAGGGGCGCGGGGACCGGGCCGTCGCGCACGAGGACGAGCTCCGCCGGCGGACGCTGCTGCTCCACCGTGGTCGACTCCGCGGCCCGGCGCAGCCGTTCGGGCGTGTCGCCGCGGTACACGGACATCAGGACGGAGAACTCGGGCACCGCCGCGGGGGCCGCCGTCACCGCGGCCCGCCGAAGCCCCGGCCGCGCATCCCGCCGACGTAGCGGCCGGCCCAGGACACCAGGCCGCGCACGTCCCGGCGGCGCAGGTAGTACAGGGGGTAGCCGACGAGGTCGGCCGCGAGCTGCACCGGCCGCTTGTAGCGCCAGGTGGTCCAGCCGCGGTTGCGGAAGAAGTGCGCCCGCTTGAACGCGGTCTCCGGCACCACGACCTTGAGCCGGCCCGGGATCACCACGTGCTCCTCGGCCCAGCCCGGCGGGTGGGCCACCGCCGCCCGGGTGGTGGTGCCGAACGGCAGGCCGGAGCGGCGCAGCCGGATCAGGAAGTCCACCTCGTCCCCGCGCAGGAACAGCTTGAGGTCCGGCAGCCCCACCCGGAAGAACACGTCCTCGGCCACGAGCGCGCCGTTGAAGAAGGTGGCGTACCCGGGCAGGAAGCCCAGCGGCTCGAGGTCGGAGCGGGCGTGCGTGAGCCGCCCGTCCAGCCGGTAGGAGAACGCCAGGGCGGTGTGGTCCTGCGGGGCGACGATCAGCGGCGAGACCACGGCGAGCTCCCGCCGCGCGGCCTCCTCCAGGAGGATCTCCAGGCAGTCGGGCTGCTCCGGGCGGGCGTCGTCGTCCATGAGCCACACCCGGTCCGCGCCGGTGGCCAGCGCGGTGAGGATCGCGAGGGAGAACCCGCCGGCGCCGCCCAGGTTGGCCAGGGACCGCACGTGGTGCAGCGCGAACCGGCCGCCGACCGCCTCCTCGAGCGCGTCCCGCGGCACCGCCTCGCGGCCCGCGTCGACCAGGCACAGCGACGCGACCGGCACCGTCTGCGCCCGCAGCGCCGCCACCAGGGTCAGCACGTCCTCGTGCCGGTCCTGGGTCACGCAGGCCACCGCCACCGTGGGCGTGGGGTCGGACGGCATGCGGATCCTCCAGGTGCGGTAGCGGGCTCCGGCGCGGCAGGGTGCCGGGGTGGGCGCCGGATCGTGCCGAGTCTAGCAACCGGGCGCGGCCGGGGCCGGTCTGTACGATGAGCCCAGGGGCTCCGGCCCGGACGACGGCGACCGGCGCAGACCGGCGGGAAGGAAGCACCGTGACATCGACGACGTGGGCAGTCCTGGGAGCGACGGGGTTCGTGGGCTCCGCGACCGTGGCCCGGCTGCAGGCGGACGGCCAGACGGTGGTCCCGGTCTCCGCCCCCCGCCTGGCGTCCGGCGCGCACACCGTCCACCACCTGCTGGAGCAGGCCGGGCGCCTCGAGTCGGTGATCGACTACCTCGCCGAGTCCTTCGCAGGGGCCCACGTGGTCGTCAACGCCGCCGGCCTCGCCGCGCCGGACCAGACGCACGAGGAGTCGCTGCTGGGCGCCAACGCGCTGCTGCCGGTGCTCGTGGCCCTCGCCGCCCGCCGCACGAGCGTGCGGCGTGTCGTGCACCTCAGCAGCGCCGCCGTCCAGGGCGACATCGACGTCCTGGACGAGACGCCCACGGTGCGGCCCTTCTCCCCCTACTCCTTCTCCAAGGCGCTCGGTGAGAGCGCCCTGCTGAAGCTGCGCCGGGACTGGGCCGCCGACCCGGGGGGCCCCGCCCTCACGGCGCTGCGCGCCACCTCGGTGCAGGGCTCGGGCCGGCGCACCACCGCGCGGCTGGCCCGCTTCGCGTCCTCGCGGCTGAGCTCCGTGGCCGGCGACGGCTCCGCGCCCACGCCGGTCAGCTCCGTGCACGCCCTGGCGGAGTTCGTCTCCCGCGCCGGGCGCCACCCCGGCGAGCTGCCCCCGGTCCTGCTGCAGCCCTGGGAGGGGGCGACCACCGCCTCGATCCTGCGGGACGCCGGCCGCCGCGAGCCGCTGCACCTCCCGGCGCTGCTGTGCCGGGCCGCGGTGGACACCGGCTTCGCCGTGTCCGGCCTGGCCGGCAACCGCTGGCACGGGCTCGTGCGCCGGCTGGAGGTCACCTGGTTCGGGCAGCGCCAGGTGCGCGGCTGGGCCGAGGAGCACGGCGAGCTGCCGGAGCCGCGGATCACCGAGGTGCTGCGCCAGGCCCACCTGGCCGTCGGCCGGCGCTGAGCCGGCGCCGGGGACCGTCCGGTCCCCGGGTCCGCCGGCGGCCGCGCAGGGTGCGCTCCGGCGGCCCGCACGCGGGGATGCGGCGCTCCGCCGGCCCGCCGCGGACCCGCCTCAGGCGCCGTCCAGGCCCCGGGCCACGAGCCGGGCGGCCTCGTCGACGGACAGGGGCCGGGGCTGACCGGGCGCGGCCGGGTGCTGGGCCCGGGTGCGGTCCTGGTCCACCGCGGGGCGGACCGACGGCCCGGGCACGGAGCGGGCTACGAGCGAGGCCGCAAGGCCCTGCGCGGCGGCCGCCTGCGCCGGGGCGGGTGCGGCCGGACGGTCCGCCGGGGCGGGTGCCGGGGCCGCCTCCGGACCGGGGCCCGCCTCCGGGTCGATCTCGCTCACCGCGTGGGAGCCGGAGCCCTCGGGCCGGTCCGCGGCATCGGCTGGAGCCGCCGCGGGAGCGCCCTCGAGCTCCTCGTCCCCGTCCGCCGGCGTCACCGCGGGCACCACGGCACGCAGCCGGGCCAGGCTCACGGCGCCGTGGCGCACGAGCAGCGGGGTCTCCCCGGTGCAGTCGACGATCGAGGACGACACGGGGTCGCCCTCCGGGGTGCCGGGCCGGCCGGCGGGCCGCGGGCCGTCGTCGAGGTAGACCTCCACGGCCTCGCCGAGCATCCCGACCGCGGCCCCGGCGTCCAGGGCGGCCGGGCGGCCGGTGCGGTTCGCCGAGGAGACGGCCAGCGGACCGCTCTCGATGAGCAGGGCCTGCGCCAGCTCGTCGTCGGGCACGCGCAGGGCCACGGTGCCGTGGGTCTCGCCGAGGTCCCAGCCCAGGGACGGGTGGGCGTGCAGGATCAGGGTCAGCCCGCCCGGCCAGAAGGCCGCGGCGAGCGCGCGGGCGTCGTCGGACACCTCGTCCGCGAGCCCGTCCAGCACCCCGGCGTGCGCGATGAGCACGGGCGGGGGCATCGCCCGTGAGCGGCCCTTCGCCGCGAGCAGGGTCGCGACGCCGCGGGCGGAGAAGGCGTCGGCGCCGATGCCGTAGACGGTGTCGGTGGGCAGCACCACGCAGGCGTCCGCGGCCAGCGCCCGGGCGGCGTGCTTGAGCCCGGCGGTGCGCTGGGCGATGCTGCTGCAGTCGTAGACGGTGTGGCTCACGGTGTCATTCTCCCATCTCGTCCGGGGCCGTTCCGTCCGGGGCCGTTCCGTCCGGGGCCGGCGCGGCGGCCTCCGGGGTCCGTCCGGCGGTGGCACGGTCCCGTCCCGTGAGGTCCTGGTGGCCCACGACGTCCACCAGGCCCGCCTCCCGGAAGGCGCGGGCGACGGGCTCCGCCTGGACCTCGGCGTGCTCCATGACGAAGAACCCGCCCGGGCGCAGCAGCCGCAGGGCCGAGGCCAGGGCGGCCCGCGGCAGCTCGAGTCCGTCCTCGCCGCCGCCGTACAGAGCGAGCTCCGGGTCGTGCTCGCGCGCCTCCGGCTCCCGCGGGAGCGCGTCGGCCGGGATGTACGGAGGGTTGGAGACCACCACGTCGCAGCGGCCCTCGAGCTCGGGGAAGGCGGTGCGCAGGTCGCCACGGACGAGCACGGTGCGGGTGCCGCGCAGGTTCCGCGCGGCCCAGGCGTGGGCGCTCTCGGACAGTTCCACGGCGTGCACCCGGGCCTGCGGCACCTCGTGGGCGACCGAGGCGGCGATCGCCCCGGAGCCCGTGCCCAGGTCGACCACCCGGGGACGGTGCACCCCCGCGGCCAGCTGCCTCCGCAGCTCGTCCACGACGGTCTGCACCACGGTCTCCGTCTCGGGCCGGGGCACGAACACACCGGGCCCGACGGACAGCGTCAGGTAGCGGAAGTGCGCGACGCCGGTGAGGTGCTGCAGCGGAACCCGGCGCGCCCGTTCGGCGACCAGCTCCGCGTAGCCCTCCGGTTCGTCCCCGCCGATGATGGCGCGCGCCTCGACCTCCCCGCGGGACAGGCCCAGCAGGTGGCCCGCGAGCAGCAGCGCGTCCGTGCGGGCGGAGTCGATCCCCGCCTCGGCGAGGACCTGCTCCGCCCAGCGCACCGCCTGGCCCAGCGACCTGTGCATGCCCGCTCCCCCGCCCTCAGCCGTCCTGCCGGCCGATGGCCTCGAGCCGGGCCTGCTCGTCCATCTCGATCGCGGATCGCACCACCGGTTCGAGGTCCCCGGCCATCACGTGGTCGAGGTTGTAGGCCTTGTACCCGGTGCGGTGGTCGTTGATCCGGTTCTCCGGGAAGTTGTAGGTGCGGATCCGCTCGGAGCGGTCCATGGTGCGCACCTGGGAGCGGCGCTGCGCGGCGTTCTCCGCGTCGACCTGCTCCTGCTGGTGGGCCAGGATGCGGGCGCGCAGCACCCGCATCGCGGCCTCGCGGTTCTGCAGCTGCGACTTCTCGTTCTGCATGGCCACCACGATGCCCGTGGGCAGGTGGGTGATGCGCACCGCGGAGTCGGTGGTGTTCACGGACTGCCCGCCGGGCCCGAGGACCGGTAGACGTCGATCTTCAGGTCGTTCTGGCTGATCTCCACCTCCTCCGGCTCGTCGACCTCAGGGAAGACAGCACCCCGGCCGCCGAGGTGTGGATCCGGCCCTGCGACTCGGTGACGGGCACCCGCTGGACGCGGTGCACCCCGCCCTCGTACTTCAGGCGGGCCCACACGCCCTCGGCGGGGTCCGTGGCGGTGGACTTGATGGCCACCTGGACGTCCTTGTAGCCGCCGAGGTCGGACTCGTTGGTGGAGATGAACTCGGTCTTCCAGCCGCGGGCCTCCGCGTACTTGAGGTACATCCGCAGCAGGTCCCCGGCGAACAGCGCGGACTCGTCCCCGCCCTCCCCCGCCTTGACCTCCAGGATGACGTTGCGCCCGTCGTCCGGGTCGCGGGGCACGAGCAGCCGGCGCAGCCGCTCCCGCGCCGCGGTGAGCTGCTCCTCCAGCGCGGGGATCTCCTCGGCGAACTCCGGCTCCTCGTCGGCGAGCTCCCGCGCGGCTCCGAGGTCCTCCTCCAGACGCCGCACCCGCTGGTGGGTCTCGGCGATGCCGTTGAGCTCGGCGTAGCGGCGTCCCAGCTTCCGGGCCCTGCCCGGCTCGGCGTGCACCGCGGGGTCGGCGAGCTGGCGCTGCAGCTCGGCGTGCTCGTCGAGCAGGGACTGGATCGGGTCCGGCATGGGACGCTCCTTCTTCGGGCGGCGGGGACGACGGCGGCGGGGACGACGGCGCCGGGTCGCGGGCGCGGGGCCCGGACACGACGACGCCGCCGCGGCCCGACCGGGTGTCCGGTGCGGGCCGCGGCGGCAGCGGGTGCGCTAGCGGTCGCTCTCGGAGCGGGCCGACAGCGTGGTCTTCTGCACCTGGAGCAGGAACTCGGTGTTGGACTGGGTGTCCCGCAGCTTGTTCGTGAGCAGCTCCAGCGCCTGCTGCTGGTCCAGGCCGGAGAGCACCCGGCGCAGCTTCCACATGATCTTGATCTCGTCGGGCGAGAGCAGGTTCTCCTCACGGCGGGTGCCCGAGGAGTTGACGTCCACGGCCGGGTAGATCCGCTTGTCCGCGAGCGAACGGGACAGGCGCAGCTCCATGTTGCCGGTGCCCTTGAACTCCTCGAAGATGACCTCGTCCATCTTGGACCCGGTCTCCACCAGGGCGGTCGCGAGGATGGTCAGCGAGCCGCCGTTCTCGATGTTGCGGGCCGCGCCGAAGAACTTCTTCGGCGGATACAGGGCCGCGGAGTCCACGCCGCCGGACAGGATGCGGCCGGAGGCGGGGGCCGAGAGGTTGTACGCACGGCCCAGGCGGGTCATGGAGTCCAGCAGGACCACCACGTCCATGCCCATCTCCACCAGGCGCTTGGCCCGCTCGATCGCCAGCTCGGCGACCGTGGTGTGGTCGTCGGCCGGGCGGTCGAAGGTCGAGGCGATGACCTCGCCCTTCACGGTGCGCTGCATGTCCGTGACCTCCTCGGGGCGCTCGTCGACGAGCACCATCATGAGGTGGACCTCGGGGTTGTTCGTGGTGATCGCGTTGGCGATCGCCTGCAGCATCAGCGTCTTGCCGGCCTTGGGCGGGGAGACGATCAGGCCGCGCTGGCCCTTGCCGATGGGCGCGACGAGGTCGACGACGCGGGGCCCGATCTTCTTGGGCTCCGTCTCCAGGCGCAGCCGCTCCTGCGGGTAGAGCGGGATCAGCTTGCCGAAGTCCACGCGGTCCCTGTTGTCCTCGGCCTTCTTGCCGTTGACCGTGGTCAGCTGGACGAGGGCGTTGAACTTCTGCCGCGTGTTGTTCTGCTGCTCGCCGTCGCGCGGGGCACGGATCGCGCCCACCACCGCGTCACCCTTGCGCAGGTTGTGCTTCTTGACCTGGGCGAGGCTGACGTAGACGTCGTTCGGGCCCGGCAGGTAGCCGGACGTGCGCACGAACGCGTAGTTGTCCAGCACGTCCAGGATGCCCGCCACGGGCAGCAGCACGTCGTCCTCGGTGAACTCCGTGTCGTCCACCTCGGGGCCGGAGCTGCGCCCCCGCCGGTTGCGGCGCTCGTTGCGCTCGGCGCGGTCGTTGCGGTCCCGGTCCCGGTCGTTGCGGTTGCGGTTGCGGCGGCTGCGCCGGCTGCCGCCCTCCCCGTCCTGGCCGTTCCTGTCCTGGCCCCGGTTGTCCTGGCGGTTGTCCTGGCCCTTCGACTCCTGGGACCTGCCGCCCTTGCCGCGGCCGTCGTTCTTGTCCTGGCCGCCCTTGTCCTGACGGTTGTCCTGGCCCCGGTTGTCCTGGCCGCCCTTGTCCTGACGGTTGTCCTGGCCGCGGTTCTGGTTGCGGCTGCGGTCCTGCTTCTGGTCCTCGTCACGGCCCTCGGCCGCGGGACGGGACTCCTCGGCGCGCTGCGAGCTCTCCTGACCGTTGCCGCCGTTGTCCTCACGGCTGCGGTTGCGCCGGTTGCGGCTGCGGCCGCGGCCGCCCTCACCCTCCGAGCCGGAGGCGTCCTCGCCGGACTGCGCGGGGGTGGACTGTCCGGGCGTGGACTGCTCGGGGGCGGACTGGCCGTTCGGCTCGCCGGCCTCGGCCGGACGCGTGGAGCCGTCCTGCTCGGCGGGGGCCACCACGCCGGTGCTGGTGGCCCGGCGGGAGCGGGTGCGCCGCTGCGGCGGGGCGTCCTGGCCGCCCTGCTCGCCGTCGGGCTGCCCCGCCGCGGCGGGCCGGCCGGAGTCCTCCGCGGGACGCTCGGCGGGAGCGGCGGGCTGCTGGCCGGCGGTCTTCTCCACCGTCTGGGCGATCTTCTGCTCGACCGCGCGGTCGCGGTCGGCCACGGCGCCGCCGCGCTGGTGGGCGGCGATCGCGTCGACCAGCAGGCTCTTGCGCATCCGGCGGGCGCCGGTGATGCCGAGCTGGGAGGCGAGCGCCTGGAGCTGGGCCAGCTTGAGCGCGGACAGGCCCGCGTTCCTGGTGTCGGTGGTGGTCTCTTCCGTACCCGTGGAAAGGTCGGTGGTCTCGGTCACGAAGTGTCCTTCTCCCTCGGTGGGGGGTCCGTGGATCTCAGAGTCCAGGACCGTGATGGGTTCCCGGCGGGCCGCGCACGCGGGCCGCCGGCGGCGGGGCGCACTTCAGGGCGCGGCAGCCTGGGCGAACATGGTGTCACCCGTCAGATCGTGGTGCGCCCCGGTCCGCAGAGAGCGGGCCGGTGCACCGTCGGCATCGTGGAAGCAGGTGCCGGCGGGGGATCACCGGAGGATCGGAGCGGTGGAGGCGAGAGATCGAGGGCATCCGCCCGGGGCGACGCCCCTCATGATGCCCGCTGTCCTCACCGCGCCGGGCGCGGTCTCCTACCCCTGGATCTTCTGCGGGTGCTTCTCCAGCTTAGCACCCTGCCCGTCGACCCGCAGACGCAGGACACGCCAGGAGACTCCCGGGGCGTCGGCGCCGGCCCGGGTGAGCTCCGTCAGGGCGCGCTCGGTCGCCGCCGCCTGCGCCGGGCCCGCGGCCAGGACCAGGACCGTCGGGCCGGCGCCGGAGATCATGGCGGGCAGCCCCCGGTCCCGCAGGGCCGCCATGAGCCGGGCGCTCGGGGGCATCGCCGAGGCCCGGTACGGCTGGTGCAGCCGGTCCTCGGTGGCCGGCAGCAGCAGCTCGGGGCGGCGGGTCATGGCCTCGACGAGCAGAGCCGTGCGCCCGGCGTTGACCGAGGCGTCGTGGTGCGGGACGGTCGCGGGCACCAGGGACCGTGCGAGCCGGGTGGGGACCTCGTAGTCGGGGATCGCGACCACCGGCACCACGTCCTCGTGCACGGTCAAGGGGGCGCTGCGGTAGCCGTCGGGCCCGCTCCAGGAGATGACGAGGCCGCCGTAGAGGGACGGGGCCACGTTGTCCGGGTGGCCCTCCATCGCGGCGGCGACCTGCAGCAGCCGGCGGTCGTCCAGGGCGCGCCCGGCGGGCAGCAGCGCGTTCGCCGCGAGCACGCCCGCCACCACGGCGGAGGCGCTCGAGCCCATGCCCCGTCCGTGCGGGATGCGGTTGGTCGCCTCGAGCCGCAGTCCGGGCAGGTCCTCGACGCCCGCGGCGCGGAAGGCGGCGCGCATGGCGCGCACCACCAGGTGCTCCGCGGTGCGGGGCACGGCCTGGGCGCCCTCGCCGTGCAGCTCGAACTCCAGTCCCGCCCCGGTCACCGTCACCGCGAGGTCGTCGTAGTGGCCGAGCGCCAGTCCCAGGCTGTCGTAGCCGGGGCCCACGTTGCCCGTGGACCCGGGCACGCTCAGCTCGACCCGCTGCCCGATCTCGAACATCCGCGCCTACTCCAGGCCCAGCGCCGCGGCCACGGCCACGACGTCGAACGGCACGCGCTTCGGCTCGACCAGCGAGGGGTCCTCCAGCTCGGCGGCCTTCACCGCCCACTGCGGGTCCTTCAGCCCGTGGCCGGTCACGGTGATCACGATCGTGGCACCGGTGGGCGCCTCGCCGGCGGCGTGCTTCTGGAGCAGCCCGGCCACGCCCGCGGCGGAGCCGGGCTCCACGAACACGCCCTCTCGCGCGGAGAGCCAGCGGTGGGCGGCGAGGATCTCGTCGTCGGAGACGGAGCCGATGAGCCCGCCGGACTCGTCCCGGGCGGCGATCGCGGTGTCCCAGGACGCCGGGTTGCCGATCCGGATGGCGGTGGCGATGGTCTCGGGCTCGGTGACCGGGTGGCCGAGCACCAGCGGGGCGGCGCCCTCGGCCTGGAAGCCCCACAGCACGGGCAGCTTCGTCGACGCGGCCGGCAGCTGCCCGGCGGTCGCGGAGTCGTAGGGCCGGGCGTACTCCTGGTAGCCCTTCCAGTACGCGGTGATGTTGCCCGCGTTGCCCACCGGCAGCAGGTGGTAGTCCGGGGCGTCGCCGAGGGTGTCGACCACCTCGAACGCGCCGGTCTTCTGCCCCTCGATCCGGTGGGGGTTCACGGAGTTCACCAGGAACACGGGGTAGGACTCGGAGAGCTTGCGCGCGACCTCCAGGCAGTTGTCGAAGTTGCCGTCCACCTGGAGGATGTCCGCCCCGTGCGCCACCGCCTGGGAGAGCTTGCCCATGGCGATCCGTCCCTCGGGCACGAGCACCGCGCAGGTGAGACCGGCCTGCTTCGCGTAGGCCGCGGCGGACGCCGAGGTGTTGCCGGTCGAGGCGCACACGACGGCTTCGGCGCCCTCCTCCTTGGCCTTGGTGATCGCCATGGTCATGCCCCGGTCCTTGAACGAACCGGTCGGGTTCATCCCCTCGAACTTCAGCCAGACCGTGTTGCCGGTGAGTTCCGACAGGGCGCGGGCGCGGATGAGCGGCGTGCCGCCCTCCCCCATGGTGATGACCTCGGTGGAGTCGGTGACCGGCAGCCGGTCCCGGTACTCGTTGATGACGCCCTGCCAGACGTGTGCCATGTGCTGGATCTCTTCCTGTGGACTGCGGAGGGTGCGGTGGGGTGCTGGTGCCCCGGGAGGGCGGCGCCGTGCGGGAGGGCGCCGCCGGGGAGTCAGTCGGCGTGCTCCACGCGGATCACGCCGGTGACGTCCTCGACGAACGGCAGCTCGCGCAGGGACTCCACGGTGGCCACGAGGTCCTTGTTCGAGCCCCGGTGGGTCACCAGGCGGATCTCGGAGCGCTGCGTGGACCCGTGCGGGTCGTCCTTCTGCTGCATCGTGTGGATGGACACGCCGTGGTCGGCGAAGACCTGGGCGATCCGGGCCAGGACGCCGAGACGGTCCTGCACGGTGAGGGTGATGGAGAAGCTGGTGCGCACGTCGTCCATGGGCACCGCGGGCAGCTGGGCGTGCGGCTCCGCGCCCTGGGCGGGGGCTCCCAGCACCAGGCGGCGGGCCGCCGAGACGAAGTCCCCCAGCACGGCGGAGGCGGTGGGGGCGCCGCCGGCGCCGGCGCCGTAGAACATCAGGGACCCCGCGTTCGCGGCCTCGACGAACACGGCGTTGTAGGCCCCGTGCACGCCGGCCAGGGGGTGCTCGCGCGGGATCATGGTGGGGGTGACCCGCAGGTTCACGCCGCCCGCGCAGCGCTCGCACACGGCGAGGAGCTTGATGACGTAGCCGGCCTCCGCGGCCGCGGCGACGTCCTCGGCGGTGACGCCGGTGATGCCGCGGCAGTAGACGTCGTCGATGGTGTAGGTGGAGTGGAAGGCCAGGGACGCCAGGATCGCGGCCTTGGCCGCGGCGTCGTGTCCCTCGACGTCGGCGGTCGGGTCCGCCTCGGCGTAGCCCAACCGCTGGGCCTCCGCGAGGGCGTCGTCGAACTGCGCGCCCGTGGTGTCCATCTGGTCGAGGATGTAGTTGGTGGTGCCGTTCATGATGCCCAGCACGCGGTCCACCCGGTCCCCCGCCAGGGAGTCGGCCATGGGCCGCACGATCGGGATCGCCCCGGCCACGGCGGCCTCGTAGGAGAGCGGCACCCCGGCGTCGTCGGCCGCGTCCTGCAGCTGGCGGCCGTGCCGGGCGATGAGCGCCTTGTTGCCCGAGATCACGGGCTTTCCCGCGTGCAGGGCGCGCAGGATGCGGCTGCGGGCGGGCTCGATGCCGCCGGTGAGCTCGATGACCACGTCCGCGGCGTCGATGAGGGCCTCGGCGTCGGTGGTGAACAGCTCCTCGGGCAGCTCCACCGTGCGCCGCGCGGCGAGGTCCCGCACGGCGATGCCGGCCAGCTCGAGGGGGGCGCCCACGCGGGCGGCCATCTCGGTGCCGTGGTCGAGCAGGATGCGGGCCACCTCGGCGCCGACGTTTCCTGCCCCGAGCAGGGCGACCTTCACGGTCGTGGTCGGGCGGGGGGTCGCGGGGGTCGAGTCGCTCAATCAGGCTCCCAGGTCGCGGGCGAACAGGTCATCTTCGGTCTCGCCCCGCACGATGAGCCGGGCCTCGGGCCCGTCCGCGGCGGTGCGCACGGCGACGACCGGCGGGCGGGCGATCCAGTTGTAGTTGCTGGCCAGGGCCCAGCAGTAGGCCCCCGTGGCCGGCACGGCCAGGACGTCGCCGGGGGCGAGGTCCTCGGGCAGGTAGACGTCGCGGACCACGACGTCCCCGGACTCGCAGTGCTTGCCGACCACCCGGGAGAGCACGGGGGCGCCCTCGGCACGGCGGTTGGCGAGCACGGCGGTGTAGTCCGCGCCGTAGAGCACGGGACGGGCGTTGTCGCTCATCCCGCCGTCCACCGACACGTAGCGCCGCCGGGCGCCGTCCTCGACGGTCACGGTCTTCAGCGTGCCCACGGTGTAGAGGGTGCACGCGGCGGGCCCGGAGATCGCCCGGCCGGGCTCGATGGACAGGTGCGGGACCGCCATGTGCAGGGACCGGGCCGTGGCGGCCACCTGGTCCGCCAGGGACTCGGCGATCTCGCGTGCCGGGCGCGGGGTGTCCGCCTCGGTGTAGGCGATGCCGTAGCCGCCGCCGAGGTCGAGCTCCGGCAGGGTCAGTCCGAAGCGCTCGTCGGCCAGTGCCATGAAGGTCAGCACCCGCTCCGCGGCCTTGCCGAAGCCGTCGGCGTCGAAGATCTGGGAGCCGATGTGGCAGTGCAGGCCGCGCAGGTCGAGGTCGGGGTCCACCACGCAGGCGGCGACGGCCTGCATCGCGGGGCTGTCCCCGCCGCCCTCGGGCGCGGCCAGGGACAGGCCGAACTTCTGGTCCTCGTGGGCGGTGGCGATGAACTCGTGCGTGGAGGCGTGCACCCCCGGGGTCACCCGGATCATCACCGGCGCCACGACGCCCAGGGTGCGCGCCAGGCGCGCGACGAGCTCGATCTCGGCGAGGGAGTCCACCACGATCCGCCCGAGCCCGTTGTCGAGGGCACGGGCGATCTCGGCGGCCGACTTGTTGTTGCCGTGCAGCGCGATCCGGGCCGGCTCCATGCCGCCGCGCAGGGCCACGGCCAGCTCCCCGCCCGAGGAGGTGTCGACGTTGAGCCCCTCCTCGCGGATCCAGCGCACCACCTCGGTGGTCAGGAAGGACTTCCCGGCGTAGTAGACGGAGACCTCCGCCCCGATCCGCGCGAACGCCTCGGTGAAGGCCGTGCGGAACTCCCGGGCGCGCGCCCGGAACGTGTCCTCGGAATAGACGTAGGAGGGGGTGCCGTAGCGCTCGGCGAGCTCCGTGGCGGGGATCCCGGCCACGGTCAGCGCTCCCTCGGCGTCGCGCCGGAACGCCTCGGGCCAGATGGCCGGGTCGAGCGCGTCGAGGTCCTCGGGCACGCTGAGCCACGGCGGGGCCAGGGGCGAGCCCCCGGGGCGGGTGGTGGGGTGGGCGGTCATGCGATCACATCCTCTCGGGGGCCGACACGCCGAGCAGGCCCAGGCCGTTGGCCAGGACCTGGCGCGCGGCGTCGTTGAGCCACAGCCGGGTGCGGTGCAGGTCGGTGACGTCGTCGTCGCTGCGGGCCACGCGGCAGACGTCGTACCAGCGGTGGTAGGTCCCGGCGAGGACCTCCAGGTGGCGGGCCACCCGGTGCGGCTCCCGGAACTCGGCGGCCTGCGCGAGCACGGAGGGGTACTGGCCCAGGGCGGCGAGCAGCTCACCCTCCATCGGGTGGTCGAGCAGGGCGGCGTCGAACACGACCTCGCCGTCCGCCCCCGTGCGGGACACCCCTGCGGCCTCGGCGTTGCGGCCCACGGCGCAGGTGCGGGCGTGGGCGTACTGGACGTAGAAGACCGGGTTCTCGTTGGAGCGGCGGGTCAGCAGGTCCAGGTCGACGTCGATGTTGGAGTCCACGGAGAACCGGGTCAGCGAGTAGCGGGCGGCGTCCACGCCGACGGCCTCGACGAGGTCCTCCATGGTCACCACCGTGCCGGCCCGCTTGGACATCCGCACCGGCACCCCGTCCTTGACCAGGTTGACCATCTGGCCGATCAGCACCTCCACCCGCTCCGGGGCGTCGCCCAGGGCGGCCGCGGCGGCCTTGAGACGGGCCACGTAGCCGTGGTGGTCGGCGCCGAGCATGTAGATGCACAGGTCCGCGCCGCGGTCCCGCTTGTTCTTGAAGTAGGCGATGTCCCCGGCGATGTAGGCGGCCTGGCCGTCGGACTTGACGACCACCCGGTCCTTGTCGTCGCCGTAGGCGCTGGAGCGCAGCCACCACGCCCCGTCCGCGAAGTAGAGGGCGCCGGAGGACTTGAGCTGCTCCAGCAGGCCCTCCACCGCGCCGTTGCTGAACAGCGACTGCTCGTGGAAGTACACGTCGAAGTCCACGCCGAACTCGTGCAGCGAGGACTTGATCTCGGCGAACATCAGTTCCACCCCGGCGGCCCGGAAGCCTCCTGGGGGTCCCCGGAGTCGAGCACGCCGGGGTTCTCGGCCACGATCCGCTCGGCGATCTCGGTGATGTACTCCCCGCCGTAGCCGTCCTCCGGGGCGGGCAGGCCCTGGGCGCGGGCCAGCAGGGAGCGGGCGAAGCGGTCGATCTGCGCGCCGGCGTCGTTGAAGTAGTACTCCCGCACCACCTCCGCACCCTGCGCCTCGAGCACCCGCGCGAGGGAGTCGCCGACGGCGGCCCAGCGCGTGCCGCCCAGGTGCACCGGGCCGGTGGGGTTCGCCGAGACGAACTCGAGGTTGATGGACGTCCCCGCCAGCGAGTCCGCCCGGCCGAAGGCCTCCCCCTGCTCCACCACGGTGCGGGCGATCCCGGCGGCGGCGGCGGCGTCGAGGGTGATGTTGAGGAATCCCGGGCCGGCCACGTCCACGGCGGCCACGCCCGGGGTGCCCTGCAGCCGGTCCTGCACGACGGCGGCGACGTCGCGGGGGGCCCTGCCCACCTTCTTGGCCAGCTGCATGGCGACGTTCGTCGCCCAGTCCCCGTGCTCCCGGTTCTTCGGTCGCTCGATGCGCACCTCCGGCAGCGCGGCGCCGTCGGCGAGGGCGAGATCGCCCTGGGCCACGGCGTCCTGCAGGCATGCGGATACAGCGAGAGAAAGTTGTTCTGGAGTCACCGGACCAGTGTAACCGGGCGCCCCACAGGCCCCGTGCCGGACGGGGAACGACAGCCGCGCAAAACCTGCTAGTATCGTCGAGGTTCATCGCTGAGGCGGTGAAAGGCCCGCGTAGCTCAGGGGATAGAGCGTCTGCCTCCGGAGCAGAAGGCCGTAGGTTCGAATCCTACCGCGGGCACCCCGTACGACACAGGGCCCCGGACCGAACGGTCCGGGGCCCTGTGTCGTCCCGCCTGTCGACCTCGCTGTCGCCCCTCTCTGTCGCCCCTCCGGCGTGCCCGCGCCCCGGCCGCACGCCCCCGCCCGGCGGGGCGCATAGAGTGCCCCCCATGACTCAACAGCACACTGTCGGTTCCGCCCTGAAGCGGGACATCACGGGACCGCTCCTGTTCCTGTTCATCCTCGGCGACGTCCTCGGCGCCGGCGTCTACGCCCTGGTGGGCACCATCGCGGGCCGGGTCGGGGGCGTGACCTGGGCGCCCATGCTGCTGGCCCTGGTGCTTGCGCTGCTGACCGCGGCCTCCTACGCCGAACTGGTCACCAAGTACCCGAGGGCGGGGGGCGCGGCGGTGTTCGCCGAGCGGGCCTTCGGCGTGCCCCTCGTCTCCTACCTCGTCGGGTTCTGCATGCTCGCGGCCGGCGTGGTCAGCGCGGCCGCCCTGGCCCTGGCCTTCAGCGGCGACTACCTCTCGGTCTTCCTCGACGTCCCGCCGACGGCCGGCGCCGCGGTCTTCCTGGTCCTGGTGGCCCTGCTGAACGCGCGCGGCATCAAGGAGTCCCTGCGGGCCAACGTCGTCATGACCGCGGTGGAGCTGACCGGCCTGCTGATCGTCGTCGTCGCCGCGGCCCTCCTGCTCGGCCGGGGCGAGGGCGACCCCGGTCGGGCGCTGAGCTTCGGGGAGGGCGTGGACCCGCTGCCCGCGGTCCTCGGCGGGGCGCTGCTGGCCTACTACTCCTTCGTGGGCTTCGAGACCTCCGCCAACGTCGCGGAGGAGCTCCGGGAGCCCTCGCGCACCTACCCCCGGGCGCTGTTCGGCGCGCTGACGGCGGCCGGGGTGATGTACGTGCTGGTGGGCACGGCGGCGTCCGTCGTGCTGCCGGCGGAGCGGCTCGCGGCCTCGAGCGCCCCGCTGCTCGACGTCGTCGCCGCCTCCGGCATCGCCGTCCCGGGCTGGCTGTTCAGCCTCATCGCGCTCGTCGCGGTGGCCAACGGTGCCCTGCTGACCATGATCATGGCCAGCCGGCTGCCTACGGCATGGGGGTGCAGGGGCTGCTCCCCGGGGCCTTCCGGCGGGTCCTGCCGCGGCGCGGCACCCCCTGGGCGGCGATCGCCGGGACCACGGCCGTGGCCGTCGTGCTCACCACCACCGGCGGGGTCGTGGTCCTGGCCGAGACCCTGGTGCTGCTGCTGCTGTTCGTCTTCCTCAGCTCCAACATCGCCGTGCTCGTGCTGCGGCGGGAGCCGGTGGCGCACGAGCACTTCCGCGCCTGGACGCCGCTGCCCGTGCTGGCCGTGCTGTCCTGCCTCGTCCTGCTGTCCCAGCAGAGCGCCGAGGTGTGGTGGCGCGGCGGGTTCCTGATCGGGGCCGGGGCCCTGCTCTACGCCGTCGCCCGGCTGACCGGCCGGCGCCCCGGGGCCCCGGGCCGCGAGGACGTCACCGCGGACGGGGTCTCCCCGGCGGCCGCGGAGGACGCCTCCGGCCGGGCGGGCCTGCGCGGCTGACACACGGGGTCAGGACCGGTCGTCCCGCGGCCCGTCCTCGGGATCGAGGCGCCGCGGCCGGCGGCGGAGCTCGTCGGGGTCGTACGGGCGCACGGGCGCGTCGCCGAACTGCTCGTCGAGCAGCAGGTCCTCCGGGTGGGGGCCCTCCCCCACCGACCGCCGCCAGTTGAAGCCGAGGATCGCCAGGGCCCCGCCGCCGAGCAGGGTCGCAGCACCCACCACGGTGACCACCACCCCGCGCGTGGTCAGCCCGGCCTCCTGCCCGGCCGAGACGCGGGCCAGGTCGTGGAGCGCCTCGGGCACCGTGAAGGTGGAGGCGAACAGCGCCACCACCCCCACGGCCAGCATCCACCCCCCGGTGCGTCGGCGGCGGGCGCGCTGCTGCTCGGTGGACTCGGGCACGGTCGGGGCCTCCTGGGCTGGTGGGGTCGCGCGGGGAACGGCGACGGGGCGGGCCGTGTCCGGCCCGCCCCGTCCGTGCCGGTCACGGACGTGCGGTCAGTGGCCGTCCTCGGTCTTGACGCTCTCGAACAGCGTAGCGTCGTCGAAGGCGCCCTGCTCCGCCCCCGGCTGGAGCCGGCGGAACTGCTCCAGCAGGCCCGGCACGGTCATGGTCTGCTTCTGGGCGGCGTCGAGCTCGAAGAGCACCCGCCCCTCGTGCATCATGATCAGCCGGTTGCCCAGGCGCAGCGCCTGCTCCATGTTGTGCGTGACCATCACCGTGGTCAGGCGCTGCTCGGCCACGATGTCCGCCGTGAGCCGGGACACGAGGTCCGCCCGCTGCGGGTCGAGGGCCGCGGTGTGCTCGTCGAGGAGCAGGATGCGCGGCTCGGAGAACGTGGCCATGAGCAGGGACAGGGCCTGTCGCTGACCGCCCGAGAGCAGGCCGACCTTCGCGCCCAGCCGGTTCTCCAGCCCGAGCTCGAGGCTGGCGAGCTTGTCCCGGAACAGCTGCCGGCGCGCGCCGGTGAGTCCCGGGACGAGTCCGCGCTGCTTTCCCCGCTGGAGGGCGATGGCCATGTTCTGCTCCACCGTCATCGTCGGCGAGGAGCCCTTCATGGGGTCCTGGAAGACCCGGGAGAGGTACCGGGCCCGCTTGTGCTCGGGCAGCCGGGTGACGTCGGTGTCGTCCACGCGCACGGTGCCGGTGTCCGGGATGAGGGTGCCGGAGATCGCGTTGAGGATCGTGGACTTCCCGGCGCCGTTGGAGCCGATCACGGTGAGGAAGTCGCCCTCCTGCAGGGTCAGCGAGACGCCGGCGAGGGCGCGGCGCTCGTTGACGGTCCCGGCGAAGAACGTCTTGTGGACGTTGTCGATGGTGAGCACGGCTCAGGCACCTGCCTTCGTGGTCGCGGGCGTGTCGGTCAGGTCGTCGACGAGCTGTGCCGCCTGGCTCGCCAGGTGCCGTTCCCGGCGGCGCCGGAAGAACTGCATCTGCGGGACCACCAGGGCGAGCACCACCAGGACCGCGGAGATCAGCTTCATGTCGGACGGGTTGAGCCCGGCCTGCAGTGCGACGGTGATCACCAGGCGGTAGACGATCGAGCCGAGGACCACCGCGAGGGTGGCGACGACCACGGTGCGCGAGCCGAACAGGCCCTGGCCCAGGATCACGGAGGCGAGCCCGACGACGATCAGGCCGATGCCCATGCCGATGTCGGCGAAGCCCTGGTACTGGGCCACGAGGGACCCGGCCAGGCCCACCAGCCCGTTGGACAGGCACAGGCCCAGCATCTTCTGGTGGTCCGTGTTCACCCCGAAGGAGCGGATCATCTCCGGGTTGTCGCCGGTGGCCTGCATGGCCAGGCCGGCGTCGGTGTAGAGGAACCAGTCGAGCAGCACCTTCACCACGGCCACGCCCAGCAGGAACAGGGCGATGCCGATCCACGTGCCCTGCACGCCCAGCTCGGCGAGGGGGGTGAAGATCGTGTCCTCGCGCAACAGGGACAGGTTGGCCCGCCCGTCCATCACGCGCAGGTTGATGGAGTACAGGGCGGTCATGGTGAGGATGCCCGCGAGCAGCCCGTTGATGTGGGCCTTGGTGTGGAGCAGGCCCGTGATCAGCCCGGCGAGCGCGCCGGTCACGAAGCCGGCGGCGGTGGCCAGCCAGGGGCTGCCGCCGCCGAGGATGATCATCGCCGTGGTGGCGGCGCCCGTGGTGAAGGACTGGTCGACCGTCAGGTCGGGGAAGTCGAGCACCCGGAACGTGAGGTAGACGCCCAGCGCCATGACCGCGTAGAGCAGTCCGAGTTCGATACCGGCTATCACTTCTGGTGGATCCGTTCTGATTGGTGGGACACGGGGCGCCGCCGCCGATCGGGCGGGGGCGCCCCGACTGTGGTGGGGTGGGCCCGGGCCGGCCGGCGCCCGGGGTCACCGGGCGCCGGGGACACGGTGCGGGCCCGTCCGGGGGCCTACTCGATGACCTGCGCGGCGGAGTCCTGCAGCTCCTGCGGGACCTCCACGCCCATCCGCTCGGCGGCCTGCATGTTGATGACCAGTTCGGTCTCCTCCTGGGACTCCACGGGCATGGTGGCCGGGTCGGCGCCCTCGGCGAGGATCCGCACGGCCATCTCACCGGTCTGGCGCCCGAGCTGCTCGTAGTCGATGCCCTTGGTGATGAGGGCGCCGCGCTCCACGGAGTCGCCCTCGCCCGCGATCAGCGGGATCTGCTTGGCCTCGGCGGCGGAGATGACCGCCTCCAGGCCGGAGACCACCTTGTTGTCGGTGGGCACGTAGATCGCGTCCGTGTCGAAGGACTCGGCGGCCTGGGCGACCTCGGAGGTGTTGGTCACGGCCTTCTCGACGACCTCCAGGCCCTCCTCGGCGGCGGCCTCCTTGGCCATCTCCACCTGGACCTGCGAGTTGGTCTCGCCCGAGCTGTAGATGATGCCCACGGACTTCGCGTCCGGGTCGAGCTGCTTGATCAGCGCGATCTGCTCGGCCACGGGGTTCATGTCCGTGGTGCCCGTGACGTTGCCCCCGGGGTTCTCCAGGGACTCCACGAGCCCCGCCTCGACCGGGTCGGTCACGGCGGTGAAGAGCACGGGCCGGTCGGTGACGGCCTGGGCCACGCCCTGGGCCGAGGGGGTCGCGATGGCCAGGACGAGGTCGGCGTCGGAGCCGGCGAGGTTCGAGGCGATGCTGGTGGAGGTGCCCTGGTCGCCCGAGGCGTTCTGGAGGTCGAGGGTGAGGTTCTCGCCCTCCGTGTAGCCGCCCTCCTCCAGCGCGGCGACGAAGCCCTCGCGGGCGGCGTCGAGGGAGGGGTGCTCCACGAACTGGCTGATCCCGACGGTGGCCTCCTCGACGGCCGTGCCCGACTCCCCGGAGCCGGCGGCGCCCGAGCTGTCGGAGCCGCCGCAGGCCGTGAGGAGGAGGGCGGAGGAGGCGAGGGCCGCCGTCAACGGGAACAGTCGCTGCATGGTGTGTCCTTTCTGGAACGGGTGATGTCAGGGATATTACCTGCCGTTCGGTCGAGAAATGAGAGGCAGCTCACAAATGATGACAGAACGGCTCCGCCGGCGGAGCGCCGGGCCCGGATCGTCCACCGCGCCCGGGCCCGGACCGGGGCCCGTCGCCGGTAGGATCGGGGGGTCATGCCAGCATCGCCCAGCCGCCCCCGCACCGTCGTCTACCCCGAGGACCTCCCGGTCTCCGCGCGCCGGGAGGACATCAAGCGCGCGATCTCCGAGCACCAGGTCGTCGTGATCGCCGGTGAGACCGGCTCCGGCAAGACCACGCAGATCCCGAAGATGTGCCTCGAGCTCGGCCTGGGCGAGCAGGGGCTGATCGGGCACACCCAGCCGCGGCGGATCGCCGCGCGCTCGGTGGCGGAGCGGATCGCCTCGGAGCTGGGCGAGAAGATCGGCGGGACCGTCGGCTACCAGGTGCGCTTCACCTCCGAGGTGGGCGCGGACTCCCGGATCAAGCTGATGACCGACGGCATCCTGCTCGCCGAGATCCAGCACGACCGGCTGCTGCGCCGGTACTCGACGATCATCATCGACGAGGCGCACGAGCGCTCGCTGAACATCGACTTCCTGCTGGGCTACCTGCGGCGGATCCTGCCCCGGCGCCCCGACCTCAAGGTCATCATCACCTCGGCCACGATCGACCCGGACCGCTTCGCCCGGCACTTCGCCCCGGAGCCCACCGGCGCGGCCGGACCGGACGCCGCCGCCGGGGAGCCCGAGCCGGCGCCGGTCATCGAGGTGTCCGGGCGCACCTACCCCGTGGAGATCCGCTGGCGCCCGCTCTCCGAGCCCCGGTCCGGGGACGGCGGGCCGGACGCCGAGGACGCCGGCGACGGCCTCGAGGACGAGGACCGCGACCCGATCGACGCGGTGTGCGACGCGGTCGAGGAGCTCTCGCACGAGCCGCCCGGGGACATCCTGATCTTCTTCGCCGGCGAGCGCGAGATCCGTGACGCCCAGGAGGCGCTGCAGGCCGCGCTGAAACGGATCCGGGGGATGGCCGACGCCGAGGTCCTCCCCCTGTTCGGCCGGCTGTCCATGGCCGAGCAGCACCGGGTGTTCGCCCCGTCCGGCCGGCGGCGGATCGTGCTGGCCACCAACGTGGCCGAGACGTCACTGACCGTCCCGGGCATCAAGTACGTCATCGACCCCGGCACCGCCCGCATCTCCCGGTACTCGGCGCGCACCAAGGTGCAGCGGCTGCCGATCGAGCGCATCTCCCAGGCCTCCGCGAACCAGCGGGCGGGCCGCTGCGGGCGCGTCTCGGACGGCATCTGCATCCGCCTCTACGCGGAGGAGGACTACCTCTCCCGCCCGGAGTTCACCGACCCCGAGATCCTGCGCACCAGCCTCGCGTCCGTGATCCTGCAGATGACCTCCGTGGGGGTCGTCAAGGAGCCCGGGGACATCGAGCGCTTCCCGTTCGTGGAGCCGCCGGAGTCGCGGGCCGTCAAGGACGGCGTGGCGCTGCTGCGGGAGCTCGGCGCCCTGAAGGAGGCCCGGGGCACCGCCCCGCGGGAGCGCCGGGACGACGACGCGGGCGGGCCGCTGACCCCGGTCGGACGCCAGCTGGCGCAGCTGCCGGTGGACCCCCGGCTGGGCCGGATGATCGTGGAGGCGGACCGGCGGGGCTGCGCCCGGGAGGTCATGGTGCTCGCGGCGGCGCTGACCGTCCAGGACCCCCGGGAGCGTCCCCTGGAGAAGCGGCAGCAGGCCGACGAGCTGCACAAGCGCTTCTTCGACGAGAACTCCGACTTCACCAGCTGGCTGCTGCTGTGGCGCTACGTCCAGGAGCAGCAGGAGGAGCTCTCCTCGACCCGGTTCCGGAAGCTGTGCCAGCGGGAGTTCCTGAACCTCCTGCGGATCCGCGAGTGGCAGGACCTCTACGCCCAGCTGCGCCAGATGGGTCAGCAGGTCGGCATCCGGGTCGGCAAGGGCCGGGAGGTGGACCCGTCCGGGAAGGAGCGGGAGATCCACGTCTCGCTGCTGGCCGGCCTGCTCAGCCACATCGGGCTCAAGGACGAGCGCAAGCGCGAGTACCAGGGCGCCCGCGGCTCCCGGTTCGCCGTCTTCCCCGGCTCCAACCTGTTCAAGAAGTCCCCGGACTGGATCATGTCCGCGGAACTGGTGGAGACCTCCCGGCTGTGGGCCCGCGTCAACGCGGCGATCGACCCCCTGTGGGCCGAGGAGCTGGCTCCCCACCTGGTCAAGCGCAGCGTCTCGGAGCCGCACTGGTCCCGCGCCCAGGGCTCCGTGATGGCCTACGAGAAGGTCACCCTCTACGGCGTCCCCGTGGTGGCCCAGCGCCGGATCAACTTCTGGCGGGTGGACCCTGACCTGGCACGGGAGCTGTTCATCCGCCACGCGCTCGTCGAGGGCGACTGGCAGACGCGGCACCGGTTCTGGGCGCGCAACCGCAAGCGCCTGGCGGAGGTCGAGGAGCTCGAGAACCGGCTGCGCCGCAAGGACCTGCGCGTCGAGGACGAGGCCCTGTTCGCGTTCTACGACGCCCGGATCCCGGCGTCGGTGGTCTCGGCCCGGCACTTCGACGCCTGGTGGAAGAAGGCCCGGCACCAGGACGAGCACCTGCTCGACCTCGACCCCGAGGACCTGATCGCCGAGGACGCCCGCGACTACGACGAGTCCCTGTACCCGCGGCAGTGGGTGCGCCGGACCGCCGACGGGGAGCTTGTGCTGGACCTCGTCTACGAGTTCGCCCCGGGCGCGGACCAGGCCGACGGGGTGACCGTGCGGGTGCCCGTGCTGTTCCTCAACCAGCTCGACCCCGCGCAGTTCGAGTGGCAGATCCCCGGCCTCCGCACGGAGCTGGTGACCGCGCTCATCAAGTCGCTGCCCAAGGCCGTGCGGCGCAACTTCGTGCCCGCCCCGGACGTCGCCCGCCAGGCCGTACGGATGCTCCAGGAGGACTTCGACCCCGCCGTCGACGCCCTGGAGCCGTCCCTGGAGCTGGTGCTGCGCCGGCTCAGGGGCCACGTGGTGCCCCCCGGGTCCTGGAACCGGGACGCGGTCCCGGCGCACCTGCGGATGCGCTTCGAGGTGCGGGACCGCCGCAACCGGGTGCTCGGCGAGGGCCAGGACCTGGAGCAGCTCAAGGCCGAGCTGCACGACGAGATCCGGGCGGCCCTGGCCGAGTCCCTCGGCGCGGTCCCCTCGGCCGACGGTGCCGGTGCCGCGCCGTCCGGGGCCTCCGGGCGCACGGACCGGCCCTCCCCCGCCCCGCGGCCTGCGGCCGGCCCGGCGGCGCCGTCGCTGGAGCGCACGGGCCTGACCGCGTGGCCGGAGCCCGACCTGCCGCGCAGCGTGGAGACGACCGTGGCGGGCCAGCGGATCACCGGCTGGCCGGCCCTCGTCCCCGAGCGGCCGCGGGGAGCCGCGGACCGGCAGCCGGGCCGGCGGACCCCGGGCCGGGACGCCACCGTGGCGGTGCGCATCCTGTCCTCGGCCGCGGAGCAGCGGGCCGCCCAGCGGCGCGGGGTGATCACCCTGCTGCTGCTGCGCGTCCCCTCCCCCGAGCGGTACGTGCTCGAGCACCTCAACAACAGGGAGAAGCTCGTCTTCACGCAGAACCCGCACGGGTCCGTGACCGAGCTCATCGCCGACTGCACGGTCGCGGCGATCGACAAGCTCACCCCGTCCGAGCCGCCGTTCACGCGCGCGGCGTACGACACCCTGCACGAGCAGGTGCGGGCCGAGCTCATCGACACGGTCTTCGAGGTCACCGCGCTGGTGGAGCAGGTGCTCTCCGGTGCCGCGCGGATCCGCAGGCAGCTGAAGCGGGCGCCCTCCCTCGCCGCGGTGAACTCGCTCAACGACGTCAAGGCCCAGCTCGAGCACCTGGTGCACCCCGGGTTCGTGGCCGCCACCGGCTACGACCAGCTCCAGCACCTGCCCCGCTACGTGCGGGCCATGGAGGTGCGGCTGGAGAAGCTCGCGGGGCACCTGCAGCGGGACACGGTGAACATGCTCGCGGTGCAGAAGCTCGAGGACGACTACGACGCCGCGCTGGACACCCTGCCGCCCTCGGCGCCGGTGCCCGACGAGCTGCGCCGGGTGGCCTGGATGATCGAGGAGCTGCGGGTCTCCCTGTTCGCCCAGGAGCTGGGCACCGCCCACACGGTGTCGGAGAAGCGGATCCGCAAGGCGCTCAAGGACGCGCTGGAGGCCGCCCGGGCCTGACCCGCACGGGCCCGCGCGCCGGGGTCCGCCCCGGCGGGCCGGGTCAGGGCTGCGGGACCGAGCTGCCGTGCCCGGCGTCGGCCAGGGCCGCCCGGATCCGCCTGGCGGCCTCGTCCATCGCGGCCGCGTCCGGGTGCCGGTCCGCGTTGGCGAACTGGAACTGCTCGACGGAGTTCGCGGGCCACACGTGCACGTGGGTGTGCGGGACCTCGAAGCCCTGGATCATCTGGCCGACCCGCGCGGGCCGCCACACGGCGTCGAGGGCCCGGCCGATCCTCCAGGAGACCACCATCAGGTGGGCGGCCAGGTCCTCGGGCAGGTCGATCCAGTGGTCGTACTCCTCGCGCGGGACCACCAGCGTGTGCCCCGGCCCGAGCGGTTCGATGGACAGGAACGCCACGCAGCGCTCGTCCTGCCACACGAAGCGGCCGGGGATCTCCCCCTCGATGATCTTGGTGAACACGGTGCTCACAGGTGCTCCTTCGCTCCTCGTGCGGACGGGGTGTCCGCGGTCAGGTCCGTGGGGTGGCGGCCGCGGCGCCGCCGTCCGCGCGTTCGGCGCGCCGGCCCGGCACGGGGCGGGGCGGCTGCAGCCGCACGCGCTCCCCGGTGTCCAGGTGGCGGTACTCGGCCCCGTACTTGGCGGCGAACGCCGTCAGCTGACCCTCGATGATGCCGAAGCCGTTGGCCGAGAGCAGTCCGTCGTGGATTTGGAAGACCTGGCGCGGGCGCACGGCCACGACGAAGTCGACGACCTCCGAGAGCTTGTTCCACGGCGCGTGGATCGGGGCGAGCAGCACCGGGACCTCCACCCCGTGCGGCACCACGAAGGAGTCGCCGGGGTGGTAGACGGTGTCGTTGACCAGGTACCCCACGTTGTCGACGGTGTGGATCAGCGGATGGATCAGGGCGTGCTGACCGCCGAAGGTCCGGACCGTGAAGCCGTCCAGCTCCAGCACCGTCTCCGGCGCCGCGTCGTGCACGGAGGCCTCCTCCCCGAGCGCCTCCCGCAGCCCGGCGGCCACGGGCGCCGGGGCGTGCACCTGGATCTCCGGGTGCGCCCGCAGGTGCTCCTGCACGGGCTCGGCGTCCAGGTGGTCCGGGTGCACGTGGGTCACGAGCAGCACGTCCGCCCCGTCGAGGGCCCGCGCCAGCTCCTCCGGCCCGGAGAAGTTGCCCGGGTCGATGACCAGGACCCGGCCCTCGTTCTCGAGCCGGACGCACGAGTGGGTGTACTTGATCAGCTCCATGGGCCCAGCCTAGCCCGGCCCCGGGAGCGGGCCGGCACCGGCCTTGTTAAGCTGGTGGCTCGCCCGGACGCGTCCGGGCGCCGGCGCCCGGGCCGGGCCGCCCGGCGGAGCAGACCGACGAGAGGACGAGGCGTGAGCGTGCGAACCAGCGGGGGCGGTGAGGTCCGCAACACCCGGCAGCGCCGTGCCGTCAGCCAGGCCCTGGCCTCCCTCGAGGACTTCATCTCCACCCAGGACCTGCACGCCCTGCTGCGCGAGCGCGGTGAGTCCGTCTCCCTGGCCACCACCTACCGGATCCTGCAGTCGATGTCCGAGCTCGGTGAGCTGGACGTCCTGCGCGGCGGCGACGGCGAGGCGATCTACCGCCGCTGCGCGGCGGAGCACCACCACCACCACCTGGTCTGCCGCCGCTGCGGCGCCGCCGTGGAGCTGGAAGCCCCCACGGTGGAGGAGTGGGCCGGGCGCACCGCCGCCGCCCACGGCTTCACCGAGGTGGACCACACCGTCGAGATCACCGGCCTGTGCGCCGCCTGCAGCGCGCGGCGCGCCGATGGCTGAGCCCGCGCTCCCCCGCGGCACCTTCGTCCTCGCCGTCAACCCCCGCGCCGGCCGCGGCCGTGCCCTCGCGGAGGCGCACCTGGCCGCGGACCTGCTCCGCACCGGCGGCGACGACGCCGTGGTGCTCTCGGCGGGGGACCTCGGCACCCTGATGACGCTGGTCCGCGACCGGCTCCGCGCCGCCGCCCTCTCCACCCGCGCCCTGGTGGTCGTGGGCGGGGACGGGATGGTGCAGGCCGGCTTGGAGGTGCTCGTGGAGCTCGCCGAGCAGGGCATCGAGATCCCGTTGGGCGTGGTGCCCTGCGGCACCGGCAACGACCTGGCCCGGCACTTCGCCGTTCCCCTGCGGGACCCGGTGGGCGCGGCCGGACGGATCCTGCGCCGGCTCGACGACCCGGTCCCGCGCCGGCTCGACGTCGGCCGCGTCCGCTTCCCGGACGGGCGCACCCGCTGCTTCGGGACCGCCCTGTGCGCCGGCTTCGACGCCGTGGTCAACGAGCGCGCCAACCGCTGGCCGCGCCTGACCGGGCCCGGCAGGTACCTGCTGGCCGTCCTCGTGGAGATCGTGCGGCTGCGCACCATCGCCTACCGGCTGGAGGTCGAGGATGCCGCGGGACGGCGCCGCACGGAGGACCGGACGGGGGTGCTGCTGAACGTGGCCAACACCTCCTCGATCGGCGGCGGGCTGCCCGTCGTGCCCGGCGCCCGGGAGGACGACGGGCTGCTGGAGCTGTTCACCGTGGCGCCCCTGGGCCGGGCGAGGTTCCTGGTCCTGTTCCCGCGGCTGTTCTCGGGCCGCCACGTCGCCCTGCCCAGCGTGCGCACCGAGCGGGTGCGCTCGGTGCGCGTGACGGCGCCGGGGATCACCGCCTACGCCGACGGGGAGCGCCTCGGCCCGCTGCCCGTGCGGGTGGACGTGCTCCCCGCGGCGGTGCGGATCCTGGCCTGAGCCCTCCGGCGCGCGGCGGCCCAGCCCGGCGGTGCAGCCCCGTAGGACAGCCCGGCGGTGCAGCCCTGCAGGACAGCCCCGCAGGTCAGCCCGGCGGCTCCGAGGAGTCGACCCGGTCCCCGCGGCGCTGGCGGCGGTCCTGCGTGGTGTCGCGGATCTCGCCCACGAGCTCCTCGATGACGTCCTCGAGGAACAGCACGCCCAGCGTCCGCCCGCCCGCGTCGACCACGCGGGCCAGGTGCGAGCCCGTGCGCTGCATCGCGGCGAGGGCGTCGTCGATCTCGATCTCGGGGCGCAGGTTGGCCAGGGACCGGACCCGGGTCACCGGCACGGGCTCGTTGTACCGGCTGCCCGGGATGGAGAGCACGTCCTTGATGTGCAGGTAGCCGTTGAGCACGCCGTCGTCCTCGGTCAGGGCGAAGCGCGAGAAGCCGGTGCGGGCCACCGCCTTCTCGACCTCCGCCGGGGACACGTCCTCGGGCAGGGTGACGAGCTCGCGCAGCGGGACCATGACGTCGGCGGTGCGCTTCGTGGAGAACTCCAGGGCCCCGGAGAGCAGGCCGGTCTGGTCGGCCACGGTGCCCTCCTTCGTGGACTCCGCGACGATGGACTGCAGCTCGTCGAGGGTGAAGGTCGAGGACACCTCGTCCTTCGGCTCGATGCCCATGAGCTTCAGGACGTGGTTGGCCGACCAGTTCAGCGTCGCGATGACGGGCTTGACCACCCGCGAGACGAACACCAGCGGCGGGGCCAGCAGCAGCACCGCGCGGTCGGCGGCCGAGACGGACATGTTCTTGGGCACCATCTCGCCGAAGACCACGTGCAGGAAGGTGACCACGACCAGTGCCGTGAGGAACCCGCTGACGTCGGCCACCTCGACGGGCACGCCCAGGTGCTCCAGCGGCCCGGAGACGATGTGGTGCAGGGCGGGCTCGGAGATGTTGAGGATCAGCAGCGAGCACACCGTGATGCCCAGCTGGCAGCAGGCCAGCATGAGGGAGACCCGCTCCATCGCGTACAGCGCGGTGCGCGCACGCTTGTTCCCGGCCTCGGCGAGCGGCTCGATCTGGCTGCGCCGCGCGGACATGACGGCGAACTCGCCGCCCACGAAGAAGGCGTTGCCGGCCAGGAGGACCACCAGCCACGCCAGGCCTGCCCAGTCGCTCATCGTGCCTCCTCCCCGGCCGCGGCGGCTCCCGCGTCCTGCTGGCCGTCCGCGGACGGGACGAAGCGGATGCGGTCCACGCGCCGGCCGTCCATCCGGGCGACCTCCAGCGTCCCGCCCTGGACGGGCACGGCGTCCCCGGGCCTCGGGATCTGCCCGAGCCGGTCCATCATGAACCCGCCCATGGTCTCGTAGGCGGGGCCGTCCTCGATGTCGAGCTCGGTGATCTGCTCGGAGACCTCGTCGGGGCGCATCAGACCGGGGAAGTACCACTCGCCGGTGGCCGACTGCAGGGCCCCGAGGGTGAGCCGGTCGTGCTCGTCCGAGACCTCCCCGACGACCTCCTCCACGAGGTCCTCGAGGGTGACGACGCCGGCGGTGCCGCCCCACTCGTCGACGACCACGGCCATCTGCAGCCCGCCGGAGCGCAGCTGCACGAGCAGCGAGTCCAGGTGCACGGTCTCGGGCACCCGCAGGACCTCCTCCATGATCGCCCCGCACTCCAGGGCGGTCCGGCGCTCCGACGGCACGGCCACGGCCTTCTTGATGTGCACCACGCCGCGGACGTCGTCCGGGGAGTCGTCCATGACGGGGAAGCGGGAGTGCCCGGTGCGGGAGGCCAGCGCCACGACGTCCGCCACGGACTCGTGGGAGTCGAGCATCTGCACGCGGATGCGCGGCGTCATCACGTCCGCGGCGGTGCGCTCGGCGAAGGTCAGCGTCTTGGCCACGAAGGTGGCGGTGCCGACGTCGAGCGTGCCCATCTTCGCGGAGCGGCGCACCATCGAGGACAGCTCCTCGGGCGAGCGCGCCCCGGAGAGCTCCTCCTTGGCCTCCATGCCGAACAGGTGCAGGACCCGGTTGGCGACGCCGTTGAGCGCGAGCACGAAGGGCTTGAACACCGCGGTGAACAGCAGCTGCGGGCGGGCGACGACCCGGCCCACCCGGAAGGCCTCCGCGATGGCCCAGTTCTTCGGGACCAGCTCCCCCAGCAGCATCGACAGCAGCGTGGAGATGAGCATGGACAGGGCCAGCGTGACCCCGCCGGCGGCGGTCACGGACAGGCCGGTCAGCTCGACGATCGGCTCGCGCAGGAAGGACTGCAGCGCCAGGTCCAGGGTGTACCCGGTGAGCAGGGTGGTGAGGGTGATGCCCAGCTGGCAGCTGGAGAGCTGCGTGGACAGTGACTTGAGACACTTCAGCAGGGGCTCGGCCGCCCGGTCGCCCTCGGCGATCGCGCGGCGGACCGTGGTCTGGTCCAGGGCCACGAGGGAGAACTCCACGGCCACGAAGAAGCCCGTGCCCAGGATCAGGAGCAGGCCCGCGGCCAGCAGCAACCACTCCATCAGGCGCTGCCTCCCCGGGGGGACCGCCGGCCCGGGGCCGGGCGGTCGGAGGCTGGTGGGGGGTCGGTGGGTGAGCCGGCTCGGGGGCCGCGGCGGGGGCCGCCGCGGCCGGGCCGGCAACTACTGAAGGAGTCCATGAGGTCTCCAGGGTACCGGAGCGGGACCCGCCGGCGCGTGCTCAGGACCAGCTGACCGGGCGCGCCCTGCCCTCCTCGTAGCCGGAGGCGGACTGGATGCCGACCACCGCGCGCGCCGCGAACTGCTCGAGGCTGGTGGCCCCCGCGTAGGTCATGGAGCTACGCACGCCCGCGGTGATCTGGTCCACGAGGTCCTCCACGCCGGGGCGCTCGGGGTCCAGGTACATCTTGGAGCTGGAGATGCCCTCCTCGAACAGGCCCTTGCGGGCCCGGGCGAAGGCGCCCTCGCCCCGGGTGCGCTCGCGCACGGCGCGGGTGGACGCCATCCCGAAGCTCTCCTTGTACGCGCGCCCGTCGGCGTCGACGTTGAGCTCGCCCGGTCCCTCGTGCGTGCCGGCGAACCAGGAGCCGACCATGACCTGGCTGGCGCCGGCCGCGAGCGCGAGGGCGACGTCGCGGGGGTGCTTCACCCCGCCGTCGGCCCACACGTGCCGGCCCAGGCCGGCGGCCGCGTCGGCGCACTCGAGCACCGCGGAGAACTGGGGCCGGCCCACGGCCGTCATCATCCGGGTGGTGCACATCGCCCCGGGGCCGACGCCGACCTTCACGATGTCCGCCCCGGCGTCCACGAGGTCCTGCACGCCGTCGGCGGTGACCACGTTGCCCGCCACGACCGGCACGTCCGGCGCCGCCGCGCGGACCTGGCCGAGGGCCTCGATCATCTTGCGCTGGTGGCCGTGGGCGGTGTCCACCACCAGCACGTCCACCCCGGCGTCCAGCAGCGCCCGCGCCTTGCCCCGGACGTCGCCGTTGATGCCCACCGCCGCGCCGACCCGGAGCCGGCCGGCGCCGTCGAGGGCGGGGGTGTAGATCGTCGAGCGGACGGTGCCCTTGCGGGTCAGCACGCCCACCACGGTGTCGCCGTCGAGCACCGGGGCCACGTGCGCCCGCGTCTGGGTGAGGCGGTCGTAGGCGGCGGCCAGGACGTCCTCGCCGGAGCGCGCGGAGACCTCCGCGAGCGAGAACACCGGCGCGTCGGTGCGCATGATCGAGCCGAGCTGGGTGAAGCGGTCCACCTCCGTGCAGTCCGCGGCGAGCACCACCCCGCGATAGGCACGGTCCGGGCCGCACACCACCACGGCGCCGTGGGGGCGCTTGTGCATGATGCCGAGGGCGTCGTGGACCGTGTCCTCCGCGCCCAGCACCACGGGCGTCTCGAAGCGCGGGGAGCGGTTCTTCACCCAGGAGGTCACCTCGGCGATGACGTCGAGCGGGATGTCCTGCGGGAGGATGCCCAGACCGCCCCGCCGGGCCAGCGTCTCGACCATGCGGCGGCCGGTGACCGCCGTCATGTTCGCCGCGACCAGGGGGATCGTGGCGCCCGTGCCGTCGCGGGGCGTCAGGTCGACGTCGAAGCGGGAGGTGACCCGGGAGCTGGCGGGGACCAGGAAGACGTCGTTGTAGGTCAGGTCGGACGTGGGGGTGTTGAGGAAGCGCACGCGGACCAGTCTAGCGGGGGGCCCGCGACACGCGCCGCGGCACGGGAGGCGCGGACTAGCCATGCCGCCGCGCAGATCACTAGACTCGCCGGAGGTACGGCCGCGCCCGGTTCACGACCGTCCGGCAGGTCCGGAGGACGCCGTCGGCTGTCGCGGGAGACGGCCGGCGACGAACACCGGCGGCGGGACCGGATGCTGCTGGGACCGACAACGCGGGGACCGGAGAGCCGGTCCTGCGCGCGATCAACCTATGGAAGAGGCGTATTCCCCGTGCCACATCAGCCACAGCACCCCATCCCTGAAGAATTCGCAGGTAACGAGTGGCTCGTCGACGAACTGTTCGAGAAGTACCGGTCGGACAAGAACTCGGTGGACGAGAAGTGGTGGCCCATCTTCGAGGCGATGAGCGCTGACAACGGCACTGCGACGGAGCAGCCGGGCGCCCAGTCCTCCACCGAGCGGACCCCCGCCGCGCCCGCCACCAGCG